>JAPLIO010000199.1 GCA_026389055.1 Candidatus Melainabacteria bacterium
AGGTTACGGAAAAAGTCTCAGTGGGATGGGATAATGAGGCACGAGCAACGCAATAAGGGCGTTTACACCTAGTAAATAACCGAAATGAGTAGCACAGTAACAAAATTAGCACGCCCAATGGGGCTTTTTCCGTAACCTCATTTAAATAATTAGCCCTTACCATATAGTGGCTCAACATTATTTGGAATAGCTATAACTAGCTTTCAGGTTAAAATCAACTGCTTTTTAGTGGGGTCTTATCTGCCCTATTTTTCAGAAAAATAGTGTGAAATTGCCTAGCACCAATTTTTATTTTTGATGTTTTCAATACCATTGAGCATAGAATCAATCTTCTTAACTCGGGTGGTTCTGTTGATTTATATCTTGAGGATATTCGAGAGCTTTTAACTGTTTTGGATGTTTATCATGATCCATATCTGACAAAAGGCTATACAGGTGGCAGAGATTACAAAGAAGCGTTTCGGTTAGCCAAAGCTCATTTATTTTTGCATCTTCTTATTCCTTATAGCGATGAGTTAGAAGAAACCCCTAACATAAAGGATGGGCATTTAAAAGCCGCCAAAAAAGTAATGGAGGACATACCTCTACTATTGGCTGAAGGAACGCAATATGAAGAATCATCCATTGTTAATGAATTGCGGGCTAAAATTGATTCTCTTAAAACTTACATTGGATTGTGTAAAAACCCTTGGGTGAAAGCTTTTAGAGAGGTATTTCTAGGCGAATCAGAAGAAATGCCTTCACTGAATATCCCCAATTTATAAGCCCAATGGGGTGTGGTATAATGGGCGGTGCATGATTGCTTCTTCCTCCTCTCTCTCTTCCCTACTTGATAGAATGCCCTTTTACCATGATAACCACACCACCGAAACAAACCCAACTAACCGTACTAGCCCTGCACCCTACCCATGCTGAACTGCTAGACCAAACCGCCCTACCCGCCACCGTGCAGTATGTAACCATCCGCACCCCCCAAGCCATGGCAGATGCCATTCAAACCATGATTGTTCGGGGGGCTCCCGCTATCGGCATTGCTGGGGCTTTTGGCATTGTGCTTTCCGTCAGAATCGCCTTAAAATCAACCGATTCCGTTGAAGCCTTCCATCAACACGTACTGGCAGATGCCCAAGTGCTAAGGCAATCTCGTCCAACCGCCGTCAACTTAATGTGGGCATGCGATAGAATGTTGGCTCTTCTAGCCACGTTAATTGCTTCACAAACCCCGTTGACGGAAATAGTGGCAACGCTTGCCACCGAAGCTTTAGCCATCCATGAAGAAGATTTACAAGCCAATTATGCGATGGGTCGGTTTGGGGCGGTTTTAATGCCTGAAAACGCCAGAATTCACACCCACTGTAATGCAGGGGCTTTAGCTACAGCAGGGCATGGCACGGCTTTAGGCGTGGTGCGGGAAGCGTTCGCCCAAGGCAAGTGTTCAATGGTTTATGCGGATGAAACTCGGCCTCGGTTGCAGGGTGGAAAACTAACCACTTGGGAGCTGGTGCAGGCGGGTATTCCTGTAACCTTGGTGTGCGATGGTATGAGCGGGCATATGATGCAAAAAGGCATGGTGGATGCCGTGATTGTGGGGGCAGACCGTATTGCTAGCAATGGCGATGCAGCCAATAAAATTGGTACTTACAACTTGGCGTTGGCAGCCAAAGCCCATGGGGTGCCGTTTTATGTGGCGGCTCCTAGTTCGACGTTTGATTTAAGTTTAGCTTCAGGGGGGGGGATCCCCATTGAAGAACGGGAAGCTGAAGAAGTGCTAGGCGTAGATGGGGTAAGGTATGCCCCCGAGGGCGTGAAAGTTTACAACCCTGGGTTTGATGTTACGCCTGCTAGCTGTATTACCGCCATTATTACTGAACGGGGTGTGGTTTTCCCACCATTTTCAGCGAATTTAAAGGCGTTGTTGGTGTAGATAATAGCCTCTTTGATGAACCACAACGACAAGCCTAATGGCTTAGAGTATTCTAGGTTTTGTCCCAACCTGAATCGTTAACATAATAGGAAATTCTCTCTAATGATAGTTGCAGAACATAATCAACACGCCCAACCTGAACCCTTTGTTTCCGTTGTAATGGGTAGCCAAAGCGATTGGAAGACCATGCAACACGCCAAAGAAATACTCACCCAATTTGGCGTCGCCCATGAATGTCTGATTGTTTCCGCCCACCGCACCCCTGATTGGCTTTCGCATTTTTCCCAAGAAGCCGAGGCCAGAGGCGTGAATGTTATTATCGCTGGGGCTGGTGGGGCTGCCCACTTGCCTGGTATGGTAGCGGCTCAAACCATCATTCCTGTGCTGGGTGTACCCATTCAATCCGCCGCCCTCAATGGGATGGATTCTCTGCTATCCATCGTGCAAATGCCCGCGGGCATTCCTGTTGGTACGCTAGCCATAGGGGATGCTGGGGCGAAAAATGCCGCTCTGTTGGCGATTGCCATTTTAGGCATCAGCCACCCAACGCTTCGGCAAAAACTGCAAGCCTTCCGTGAAGAACAAACTGATAAAGTGTTGCAAACAACGCTTGCTACCTAAGTTTGTTTAACGCTATAATGGGGTTTTCCTATTCTTCTATAATAGAAACCCCTTTTTGTCCATGTCTATCATGTCTCCAATAAGCTTACCATTGATGCCCCAACAAGCCACGTTGGGCATTTTAGGAGGGGGGCAGTTGGGTAGATTTTTCCTAATGGCTGCTAAAGATTTGGGGTACCGTACCGTTGTTTGGGCACCAGATTTTGAATCGCCCGCGTTTGGCTTGGCAGATGAAGTGATTCAGGCTCCGTTTGATAATGCCAAGGCGTTTCAACGGTTTACCAGCTTGGCAGAGGGTGTTTCTTATGAATTTGAAAACTTGCCCGTGGAAACCCTAGAAGCGATGGAAGCTTTGGGGAAAGTGGTTTCGCCTTCCTCCCATGTGTTAAAAATTTGCCAGCATCGTATTTTGGAACGCCAGTGTTTACAGGGGTTTAACATCCCTATTTCTCCGTTTAAGCCTGTTAATACCTTGGCGGAATTAACCCAAGGCTTTGAAGCGTTGGGCAATCAGCCGTGTATCATCAAAACCGCCACGCTCGGTTATGATGGCAAAGGGCAAGGTCGTATTACCACCGTGGCGGATTGTGGGTCGGTTTTTGCCAGTTTAGGCGGGGAAGCCAATGCCCCTTATTTGCTAGAACTAGTTGTGCCGTTTGTGCGAGAAGTTTCGTTGATTATTGCACGGTCTGCCCAAGGGGGCGTGGTAACGTATCCGCTGATTGAAAATAGGCATCATCGGCATGTGTTGGATTTAAGCTTATGCCCTGCCCCGCAACTATCGCCCAAAACGGAAGCTCAAGCCTTGGCAATAGCGGAAACCTTGGCAACTGGGCTGGGGTTAGTTGGGGTGTTGTGTGTTGAATGCTTTGAATTGGCGGATGGATCGTTACTAGTCAATGAGCTGGCTCCACGCCCGCATAATTCGGGGCATTTAACCATGGAAGCTTGTGTTACCAGCCAGTATGAACAACAAGTTCGGGCGTTATGTGGGTTTGCTTTGGGTAGTACGGCGTTGAAAGTACCAGCGGTTGGGTTGCAAAATTTGATGGGTCAACTTTGGGCTTCTTCGGGGGCGGAACCTGATTGGGGACGTTTGTTGCATCAGTTTCCTGAGGTAAAGTTGCATTTATATGGGAAAGAATCTGCCAAGCCAGGGCGGAAGATGGGGCATTTGGTGCTGACGGGAGCGGACTATCGCACCATTGAAAGTACGTTAGCTTCAGCGAAACAGAGCATTGGCCCACTGAAAGATTTTGAGTAGCTATCAGTTTCTCTATTCTAAGCAATGAAATCTTGTAGCTTTTTTTTGAATGTCTGATTTTCTTGCTTAGCGTGTGTTTGACGATCTTTTTCCAGTAGCGTAGCCACACCAGCAGTTAAGGTAGCCACACTGGCAGTTAGTAGTAAAATCGGCAATACTCGTTTTTCATCAGGCAACTTTCTTGCGGCGAAAATGCCTAGAAAAGAAGCAAAAGCCCCCATAACCAGCGGAGGGGCAATGACATTATTCACCCACTGCATTTGCTCTGTTTGTTGTTGAGGCTCAAAAGCTTGCAATTCTTGCTGGCTTAAAGGGGTATTTGGCGGGCGGTTTTTCGTCTCATTCTTCAAGTTATCCAACGCTTGTTTGAAGGTCTCATTGGCTTCTTTTGCCTCAGATTGTCTCATTTTTTCCATAAGAACCTCCAATCCAAACCCTGCCCCAAAAATAGCCAGCAATATCCCTAGGTTAGGAATCAGCGAACTGATGCTTAATGTAACCCCTCCTGCAACGGCTGGTATCAACGACCAAGGGTTAAATTTCTCGTTTTTCAAATAAGGCTTAAACGCTTTAGGCAATGTCGTTATCGCCTTGGGTGGTTCCTCTGTTTTTTCGTTATCCGTTAATTCAGCAGGGTCTTGCTCCTTTTGAAGGGATTTTCGAGGGGTACCAACACTTGGGTAGGTTGGGGTTCTATTGATTGATAATGACATCGTTAATTACTAACCTAGCTAGGGAATTGATAAAGGGTTACCGTTGGATAAACGGTGTAACATTTTTTTAATGCTATTTCACCGTCAGAAAAAATCAGCCTCACACTCGCCTGCTCAAACTCCTACAGACTAAGGGTTGCACGAAAGCGTTAAAACACCGTACAATGGAAGTATGCTTGTTTGTTATTCGTATCTTATACCTTTTGTCGTTAGAAAGAAATACCTCCATGATGATGGCTACCAATCAATCCACCTTCCAATTGCCGTTCTTGAAAGAACCCGGTATTCAACTTACCTTTGAAAACGGACACACCTTCGTTTTCGTCCCCAGAAAAGGGCAAGTGTTTAATGTTTCTACTTGGGTGAAAACAGGTAGCATGAACGAAGATTCGCTCAACAACGGCGTTAGTCACTTTTTAGAACACCTGATGTTTAAAGGCACCACCCGCTGCAAACCAGGTGAATTTGATAAAGCCATGGAAAACATGGGAGCCATTATCAACGCTGCGACATGGAAAGACTATACCTTCTACTATGTAACAGGCCCGAATACGGATTACGGCGAATTTGATACCGCCTTAGATTTGCACGCCGATATGTTGTTGCATTCCACCTTGCCCGAAGAAGAAATTGGCGAACCGTACGACCCTGCCAAAGGCGAAGAGCCTCCAGTAAAGCGGGAACGTGGCGTGGTTATTGAAGAAATTGGCATGTGCGAAGATCGCCCTTGGAATAAAATTTATAACGCCGTTAACGCCTTAATGTACCCCGAAGGACACCCTTATCGCAGAGATGTAATAGGCACCAGAACCATTGTTGGCACGATTCCTCGGGAACAGATTGAAGCTTACTATCGCCGTTGGTATAGCCCTGAAAATATGACGACCATTGTGGTGGGTGATTTTGACCACGCCACCTTAGTGGAAAAAGTGAAAAAAGCCTTCAACTTTGAAAGCCGTACGGATGCTGCACCAGCTTTAGCTAGATACACCGAACCCACCCCAGCCGAAAAATTCAAAGGGCAGTTTATTACCGCCCTAGATGCCCCTCGGTATGAAACCATTGTAAGCGATGTAACGACCCAATTCTTTTCTATGGCGTTTGCTGGCCCTACGGCGGATGACCAAGCGGCTACAGTGGGGCTTCATATTGCCAGCACCATTTTGGGCGAAAGTCTTTCCAGTCGTTTCAATCAAAACTTGGTGGAAAAGCAGTCGCCAGCTGGGTTTAATATGCTAGGTACAGGGCAGTATGAATTCAAATTGGGTAATGTTTTCTTTATTCAAGGCAACTTTAATTCTACCGATGTGCCTGCTGCCTTAGAAGAAGTAAAAGCCGAACTAACCGCCTTCTTAAGTGATAAACCCATCACGCAAGAAGAGTTTGACCGTACCATCAAAAAAGCGAAAGTAGATTTTGCCTCAGGCATTGAAACCACCAGTGGCATTGCGGATGTATTGGGCGAAAGCTTAACGGTTAACGGCACGGTAGAAGCCTTTACAGGCTATTTAACCGTATTGAATGCCTTAACGTTAGAAGGGGTTCAAGCGGTTGCTAAAAAATATTTGCAACCTGAATTGGCGTTTACTGCTGTGTTAGCTTCCGCTACGGTACTAAAAGGAAAACCAGCCACCGTTACACCTACTTTAGTTGCCGTTTAATAGAAAATTTCTCCTTGTAGGGGAGGGTTTCAAACCCTCCCGTTTCAAGAATAATAAACCTGTCGTATTAGAAAGATGATGAACCCTATGATGATGACTACCGCTACTGTTGAAGCACCAACTAAAAAATCACACTTGTTAGATAACGTTAAAAAAACAATCCTGCAATGTGGGGCAACGGTTTACTTCAACAAACAAGAAGATGCCCCCCGAGTGGCGTTAAACGTTTATATTCCTGGTGGCAACTGCATTGAATCCGTTCCTGGGCAGCAAGAAATGATTGACCGCTTGTTGATGAAGGGTACTTATGATAAAACCGCCGAACAAATTGCCATCGCCTTAGATAGTACGTCGTTAGATGCGGGGTTTGATACCCGCAGGGATTATTCCATTTTATCTGCCACGTTTATGCCAGATGAATTGAACGAAAGTATCAGCTTTTTGACGGAATTATTGTTTTATTCCACGCTGGAAGAACTGCCCAAAGAAGTGGAAAAAGTGGCAGGCGAAATTAAAATGAGCTTGGATGCCCCCAAAGCAGCGGCAGCAGATTTGCTGACTAGACATGTATTTAATGGCTTGCCTTACGGGGTTTCTACTTCCGTAGTGCAGGAATGGTTGGATAGAATTGGCAGAGTAGATGCACTATTCGTTGGGTATCAGCAAGCCTATAAACCGAATCGGTTTGTGGTTTCTGTGGCGGGTAATATTGATGAAGACACCTTGCTAAAAACCTTGGAACAAGCCTTCCAATTAGCCCGCCCAAAGGGAACGGCGTTGGAAAGTGGCATGGGTAAAATTTTAAAAGAACATACCCTCAAGGAAAACAGAGTGTTCACCAAACCATGGGAAGATGCCGCACAAGCCCAAATTTTCCAAGCGTGGTTGACCCCTTCCGCCACGCACAAAGATTTCCCTGCGTTGGTTTTGTTAGATAATATTTTGGGGTCTGCAGGGCTAACGTCTCGGTTATTTTTGGAATTGCGGGATAAGCAAGGCTTGGCTTATAATGTTCGCTCTTCGTTGGATGGGTTGAAACATCGGGGTAAATTGACGCTTTACATTGGCACGGAACCGAAGAATGTTCAGCGGTGTTTAGATGGCTTTGCTGCCGAAATCAAAAAATTGATTGATATTCCTGTTGAAGCCGATGAATTGGAAGCTGCCAAACGCAATTTAATTGGTCGTAGAGCGGTTTATACCGAAACAACCAGCCAACTAGCCCATTGGGTGGGTGCAGGTATTATGATGGGGCATACGGTTGAAAGTTTGAAAACGCAAGAAGACAAACTAAAGGCGGTTACTTCGGCAGATATTCAGCGGGTAGCTAAAACCTATTTAAGCAAGCCGTTTTACACCACGGTGGTTGGCCCAGCCAGTTGCTTACCTAAAAGCGTTTAATTCACGTAAAATTTTAGAGCGGGAGGGTTTAAAGCCCTCCTTGTACCCATGCCATCATTAAATAGCGTATTTTGTCATTCCGAGCGTAGCCGAGGAATCTCCTTACCGTCTAGGGGGACCTCGACAAGCTCGAAATGACGACATTTAAACTGTTAATCGATATTAAAATGAGGTATTCTCAAAACTACGCCTAATGGAGGGGTTGTTTTTTAGGGTTGATTAGATATACTAGAATTAACAACTGAACGTTTGTAAAACCTAAGTTGCCAAGCCTCATATCATGGAGAGGTGGCTGAGTGGACGAAAGCGGTTTCCTGCTAAGAAATTGTGGGGTCAAAAGCTCCACCGTGGGTTCGAATCCCACCCTCTCCGTATTTTTTATTTCGTTTCACCTTTGGGCTTTTATCCAAAAATATCCGTTTATTTATCTAATCTAAAATATCGTGGTTGTTCAATATCCGCCCATTCCGCTATATTCGTAACTGGGTTAATTACTTGATCCCACTGTGCATTAGTAGAGGTTAGAAAATGACCCTGCATTGTAAACAATAACTTTACTGGTTGACCTGCGTCATTGGTAGGTGAACTATCTACACCATCAGGATCAATAATTATACCCCGTACCCGAATATTTCGGGGGACAAAAATATTTGTTTGCCCCCATAAGAGAGAAGTCTGGTGCCAATACATGACAACCGCTCCTGATTTTAACCTGATACATCTAACATTCCCTAGGTGGTTACAAGTTACAGTAGGGCTTGTGGGGTTATGATGATCTAACACTAAAGGGGTGGTAATAAGTGTTCCATCAATGTTATCAAAAAAAGCAACCCACGGCGTAGACTCATCTATCATACCGTTACGTTGTTTATACTTGGTAAAAGCGGCTTGAATTTCCATCATAGCAGATTGAACCACTTTATTGGCCTGAATAGCCTGAATTTGCCCCGATACATTCAAGGCACCAACAGCCAACATGCTAACAACACCCACTAAAGCAGTCGCCAGCAATACTTCCGTTAAGGTAAAAGCCTTGGTTTTAGCATACTTACTTTTAAATTGTTGAATCTTACTATGAATCATGGGTTAAGCAATCCTTTTTTATTTAAAACTATTTCAAAATAGAAAACACCGTATTGAAAGTATCGGCAAGAAAAACGGTATCTTTAAGCCAACCCTCTAAAAATTTACAAAGCCTATAACAATTCAAAAATTAAATAGCGTAAAATCATGATTCGGGATGCCACGGGGGGCATCCCCTACGAAAGAAGAATTATCATATTATTGTAGGGGACATCCCCCCGTGGTGTCCCGCCTATGATGCAAACCCAAAAACGGCAATTATTGTAGGGGCGAACCCTTGTGGTCGCCCGCTGATGATGTAATACAAACGCTATTAATCTTGTGAATGGGTGTTACTCCCCCCTACCAGAAGTGGGTAATTCTTGGTAAAATAACGATATACCTGTAACGTTTTCGTAACTTTCATACGCTGCCATACCTAGAAAGACCTATTACCATGAATACCCAAACCCTCAACACAAAAACCCCAACGATAACACTACAATCTGCCATCACCCTATTAAACAGCGAAAACCTATTCACCAACGCCCCAAAAGCGACCGAATCAACCGAAATTACCAGCATCGTGAGTGATTCCCGAAAAGCGACCGAAAACAGCCTCTTCGTGGCATTAGTCGGGGCGAAACAAGACGGGCACACCTTTCTAGCCAAAACCCTTGAAACAGGATGCACCACCGTGGTGGTGCAACAGGGTAATCCGCTAGCGGTGGGGTTGCCTGCTTCCGTTACCGTGCTAGAAGTTACCAACACCTACCAAGCGTTCGCCGTACTGAATGCTAGCCTGTATGGGTTTGCAGGGCATAGTCTACAGCTTATTGGTGTAACTGGCACCAATGGAAAAACCACCGTAACGCACCTGATTGAACGCCTTTTGCAACACACAGGCAAAGCCGTCGGGTTGGTGGGGACGTTGGGGGTTCGGTCTGCGAAGAAAGCCACTGAAACGACCGAAAAATACACGGAAACTGGGCATACAACCCCTATGGCAGATGAATTACAGCACTACCTTGCCACCATGAAAGCCGAAGGCACGGATGCCGTCGTGATGGAGGTAAGTTCGCACGCATTAGACCAGCACCGAGTTACAGGGTGCGATTTTCAAGTAACCGTCATCACCAATTTAACGCAGGATCATTTGGATTATCATCAAACGATGGAGAACTACTGCCAAGCCAAGGCTCAACTATTTTCACGGCAATGGGCGGTACAGGATGGCAAGCCCAGAACGGCGGTTATCAACGCCGATGATGCGTGGGCAAGCCACTTTGTAAAAGCCGTGCCAACAGGCGTTAAAACGCTGACTTACGGCATACAATCGCCCACGGCTAGTGTTCGGGCGACGGATGTTAGCTACACCGTGGGCGGAGCGAATTTCACGGTGCAAACGCCCGTGGGGGAATCCCCAGTGAAGCTGAAGCTTTCGGGGGAATTTAACATTTATAACGCCTTGGCTGCTTTAGCGACAGGTTTGGCGTTGGAAATTCCACTGGCGACGGTGATTGAGGCACTCGAAAGTGTGCAGGGGGTTCGGGGCCGATTTGAGGTGGTTGCCCATAACCCGAGTGTGATTGTCGATTATGCCCACACCCCTGATGGGTTGGAAAATGTTCTGGAAGCGGCAAGGCAGATTGTGCCTGAAGGTGGGCGGTTGTTCGTGGTGTTTGGGTGTGGTGGGGATAGAGATGCCACGAAACGCCCGAAGATGGGGCGGATAGCCGAACGGTTGGCGGATAAATTGGTGGTAACTTCGGATAATCCGCGTTCGGAAGACCCAGAGCAGATTATTAGTGATGTGTTGGGGGGGATTGAGGCGATGAACCCTGAAACCGTGAAGGTGCAGGTGGATAGACGCTTGGCGATAGCCGAGGCGTTGGCGTGGGCGGATAGTGCGTTGGATATTGTGGTGATTGCGGGGAAGGGGCATGAAGATTATCAGATTTTAGCCACCGAGACCATTCATTTTGATGACCGTGAAGAGGTGCTGTCGTTTTTAGGCAGTCGGGTGGTGGGGTAGAAAATATCCCAAAATAAAGAATTGTAAAATAATCCCAAAAAAGGATAGACTTTATTGGTGTTTTAGTTCACTATGATAATGTACAATTGTTTGTAGGAATTTTTTAACCATCGTATGAGATTAATAGCTCAAAAAACCATTAAACAATGGTGTACACAATACCCTGAAGCCAAAGGTGCTTTAGAGGCTTGGGCGTTAAGAATAAGACGGTATGAATGGAAAAATTCTCAAGAACTAAAAGAAGCTTGCTGTCATGCTTCCATTATCAACCAACAACGAGTCGTTTTTAACATCAAAGGTAATTCTTATCGTCTCATTGTTGATGTAGACTACTTAGGTAAAAGAGTTTTTACCCAGTGGTTTGGTACACATAAGCAATACGATAAAATAGATGTGGAGACCATAGAATATGAAAAACTCTAATATATCAATTAAAACTGAAGCAGACTATAAGCATTTTAGTAAGTTGGCTTATGAGCTTAGTTTTAAAGAAAACCAAACTGAAACCGATGAAGTCTTACTTAATTTAATCTGTGATTTAATTGACCAATGGGATGAAGCCCAAGGTTACACAATGGATTTACCTGACCCAATAGAAGTGATTCTTCACGAAATGGAAGCTCAAAACTTAACACGAAAAGACTTAATTCCATTCATTGGGTCTCAATCAAAAGTGAGTGAAGTATTAAACCGAAAAAGACCTTTAACACTAACCATGATAAAAGCCTTAAACAAAGGCTTGGGCATTCCGCTAGATTCTTTAACCCAAGAAACGCTACTGCCTCCCAATTCTAAATTAAACGACTGGGTGGAACAAGCAATTAAGCTTGTATCAAAAAAAGAAATTCAAACCAAGTTTGGTTGGATTTTCTCTGACCCTGCCATTTTTTTTACGAAGTTAATCAATCGATTAGGTGGAGAGAAAGACCTACCTCAATCAGGGTTTGCTAGGAAAAACGATGAGAATAGGACAAATGGTACAACAGATAGAACACGGCTATTTACTTGGTATATTCGTGTTTTGGAATTAGCTTACAAAGAAATAGAAGAAGGTTATCCTGATTTTAAAACGATAGATGAAGCGTTTGTGCAAAAAATTGCACGCTGTTCTCACTCAAACGATGTAAAAGAAGCCAAACGATTATTAAAGGAAACAGGAATAATTCTCGTTTATGTTCCGCATTTGCAAAAAACACATTTAGATGCGTCTGTTCTATTCTATAAAGGTCATCCTGTTATTGGTATGACCCTTCGTTATGACCGTGCAGATAGCTTTTGGTTTACTTTATGCCATGAACTAGCCCATGTGTTACATGATATTGACGCACTCAAATCTAACACTGTATTTACAGACGATATTACCTTAGATAAATTTAACGATAAAGACGGCATTGAGCAGAGAGCCGATCAAACAGCTAGTGATAGTTTAATTACTCCCCAGCAATGGCATCAACACATTGGGACAAGCATCCCCTCTAGCTCAAAAATATCGATACTAGCTAGCCAATGGCAAACACACCCTGCTATCATAGCAGGACGAATTCAACAAGAAAATAATAATTATAAAATCAAAAAAAAAAAAAAAAAAG
>JAPLIO010000253.1 GCA_026389055.1 Candidatus Melainabacteria bacterium
ACGCGATGGTCGTTCCTACTAGTGGGTGGGACATTTACACTTTAAACTGGTATTAACAGCCGAATTTAAGGAACTTTTAGGGGTTGGCTCATTTTAAACCGCTTTAAATTATGTTACAATATTGTAATATCGTTGTAACATAATTCAATATTAGCCTTAACCGTAACAGAAAGCACCCCTCCGCTTTATGAAAAACCATCAAACTGCTGGCGTATTATTAGTAACATTTTTCATGTTGTTAGCGTTGTTAGGTGGTTCGTTCGTGATGAATGCCCCTACCGTCCCTGTTGAAACCCTCTCCTACACGGCGTTTATTCAAAAAGTGCAAAACGGCGAATTAACCAGCATCACCCAAAAAGGGGCTGAATTAGAAATCATTGGCAAGCCCAGCCTAAAGGCTATTGTAAAAGGCAAAACCACAACGCCTAACAAAGGCAAAGAAACCAAGCCTGCTACCGAAAAACCAACCGCCGTAGTGGCAGCAGTCCCTACCGCCCCTACATCCGCCACAAAAGTTGATGCTGAAAAACAACAGCAAGAAGAACGTCGGCAATCGGCTCAAAAAATGGTGAATTCCTTGCTTGGCATTCCCGTGCCAGATGCCGTAGCGGTTGCTGCACCGCATTACAAAGTGCAACTGCCAGTAGGGTCTACCGCCCATTGGTTGCCCATTGTAGAACAAGCAAAAGTAGATTTTGTCGTCGACCCTCCCGAACGTGAAGGCCTATGGTGGGGGATTGTTAGTTCCCTATTACTGCCTATTTTCTTGGGCATTATGATTTTCGTCCTGTACCGAAATATGGCTTCAGGCGGCGGACAAGCCATGTCGTTTGGGAAAAGCAAAGCAAAATTACAGATGGACAGCAATATCAAAATCACGTTTAAAGATGTAGCAGGCATTAACGAAGCCAAAGCAGAACTAGAAGAAGTCGTCGACTTCCTTAAAAATGCCGACCGTTACCTCAAACTAGGGGCAAAAATCCCCAAAGGCGTGTTGTTGGTAGGTTCACCGGGTACGGGTAAAACCTTGCTAGCCAAAGCCGTTGCGGGCGAAGCGGGTGTGCCGTTTTTCAGCATTTCAGGGTCTGATTTTGTTGAGATGTTTGTGGGTGTGGGTGCTAGCAGAGTGCGAGATTTGTTTGACCAAGCCAAGAAGCAATCGCCTTGTATTGTATTTATTGATGAAATTGATGCCGTTGGCAGACAACGGGGTTCAGGCATGGGCGGCGGAAATGATGAGCGGGAGCAAACGCTTAACCAAATGCTAGTAGAAATGGATGGCTTTGATGCCACCACGGGCATTATCATTATTGCAGCTACTAACCGTCCTGATATTTTAGATAAAGCCTTGTTACGGCCGGGTCGGTTTGATAGGCAGGTTATGATTGATAAGCCTGATTTACAGGGGCGTGAACAAATTTTAGAAGTACACGCTACGGGTAAACCCTTGGCAGAAGATGTTGATTTAAAACGCCTAGCCAAGCGGACTTCGGGGTTTTCTGGGGCGGATTTATCCAACTTGCTAAACGAAGCGGCGTTATTGGCGGCTCGGCAAGAAAAGGAAACCATCAACATGCTAGATGTGGAAAATTCCATTGATAGAGTGGTGGTTGGGCTAGAGAAAAAATCGAAAATTATTAGCGAAAAAGATAAAGAAATTACGGCTTACCATGAAATTGGTCATGCGTTAACGTGCGTTTTAACGCCTGATATGGATCCGCTTCGTAAGGTAACGATTGTCCCTCGGGGGATGGCGTTGGGTTATGCGTGGTATTCGCCTGATGAAGATGCGGAATCCACCCATATGACGAAACGTCGGATGTTGGGCGAAATTGGTGTTGCCTTGGGTGGGCGTGTAGCGGAAGCCCTCATTTTTGGGGAAGACTTCATTACCACGGGTGCTTCGAACGATTTACAGAAGGTTTCCCGTACGGCTCGTTCCATTATTACCACTTATGGTATGAATGAGCGGTTGGGGTCTGTTTGTTATGGCGAAAGTAACGAACATCTATTTATGGGTCGAGATTTTGGGACGCAACGCAATTATTCTGAGCAATTTGCTAGTGCCATTGATGAAGAAGTGAAACGCTTGGTCGATGAGCAGTACCAGCATGTTTGGCAGTTATTGAGTGATAACCGAGATATGCTAGAAGCCTTGACCAAGGCGTTGCTTGAAAAAGAAACGTTGGATGATGTGGAAGTGGCAGATATTATGAACCGTGTTCGGGAAGACCGAGCAGTAGCGGTAGCTGTTAATAATTGACACTAATTAACAAATTAAATAGCGTCATGTTGAGCGAATGCGAAACATCTCCTGTGTTTGTCTAAGGGGATTCTTCACATTCGTTCAGAATGACAAAACACACTATTCAATCTTTTAATTGGTATCAAACCCTACAACTATAATACTTTGCTGGCTCTGATGACACGGTCTTGCACCGCAAGCCAAGTTTCTATAGCCTCTGCCTCTGCAGGCACGGTCTCAACCAAAATCTGCTCAACGGAAGAATCAGCATCTACTTGGTGCAAAACCGCATAAAGCTGATTAGCATAACTGGTTGCTTCGCTTGGCATAGGATGCCAAAGCCCTTTAAACCCATCCATAGGGGGTTCTGGTTGAAACGATAAAACGGCAATAGGCTCTGTAGCAGATTGCGTGCCTAAAAACTGAGTGATAGCTTCGGCAGACCCTCGAAAACACGGCTTTTTAGGGGCATAATGCGAAGCCAACGTACCTGAAGCAGGGGCTTGGTCTGCTTGGGCTTCTGCCACATAAAGAGGCTCCCACAAAACAGGGGCTTCCAATACGGCATCTAACTGGGCTTGGGTAATGCTCCCTGGCCGAAGCAGTTGCACGCACTGTAAATCTTCTCGCCACAAAACCAAGGTAGATTCTACGCCCTTTTCGCAGGCACCGCCATCTAACACACTCAGAGGAATACCCGTTTGGGTGCATTGGGGCGTTAAACCTGCTATCACATGGTTTGCACTGGTAGGGCTTAATTGCCCAAACGCATTAGCAGAAGGGGCTACCACCCCGCCCCCCAATTGGTTTAACACCGCTAACGCCAGCGGATGGCTGGGCATTCGCAACGCCACGGTGGGCTTGCCACCCGTGATAGAATCTGGCACCCAGCTAGCTTTAGGGGCTACCAAGGTTAATGCACCGGGCCAAAAAGCCGTTGCCAATGCTTGAAAAGCAGGCGGCACACTTTGAAACCAAGATTGCCACCCTCTGCCTTCACCCACATGCACAATAAGCGGATGGTGGGTGGGTCTGCCCTTGAGTTCAAATACGTCCGCAATGGCTTGTTCATTCAGGGCATCAGCGGCTAAGCCATAAACGGTTTCTGTGGGTATTGCCACTAACTGCCCATCCAACAATAAATGTACCGCTCGTTCAACCGTTTCACAAACTGTTGCTAACGTAGCAGGTTGCTTGGCACCGTTGTGAGGGTGATGTTGCCCCTGCTGATGAGGATGTAAGGGAATCACGTTATTTGGCATGAGGATGATTATTTCTGTTTTAGCTGTTGTTGTAGATTGAGCATTTCAACAAGGGTTAAAGCGGCTTCTGCCCCTTTGTTACCACATTTAGCCCCACTTCTATCTAGGGCTTGTTCTAGGGTTTCAGTGGTTAAAACACCGAAGATAACGGGTTTGTTGGTATCTAAAGCAACCCGTTGAAGCCCACTGGAAACCATCGAACACACGGTATCATAATGGCTGGTAGCCCCTTGAATGACGCATCCTAAGGCGATAATCCCATCTACCCGAGAAGCCAACCATTGGGCAGAAAGCGAAAGTTCCACCGCCCCTGGCACCCAAACAATTTGAATGTTTTCAGCAGGAATACCCGTGCGGGTTAGTAAATCTACCGCCCCTGCCAATAGTTTTTCTGTAATTAGTTCGTTGAATCTGCTAACGACGATGCCGATTTTGGCTTGTGGGTTAGCGGTTAATGAGGCTTTTAAAATGAGGGTAGACATAGGAGAGAGAGGGTCTTTCTGTTAAAAGTAGTAGGAGTTTAGACAACGGTTATTATAGCAACAACAACGCTTTAGTTATAGTATTCGTTAAAAAATGGTTACGCTTCCTAACAATCATACCCCACGCTATCAACCGCCGAGAGGAACGATTAGCGTAACTACGTGTATATTTTTCAGAAGTATGCTATCATGTAACTAAATTGTAACAATAGCCATGCAAGAGGGCTAATCAAGAAACCGCATAATTGTATTGTGTGTTAGTTGGAGAATAACTGTTGTGATGATGATGATGACAACCGATAACTTAGATAGCCAAGGTGTTGCCGAACTGGGTGCTTCCGTGCCTAGCCGTGCAGAACGTATTTTGATTGTGGATGATGAAGCTAGTATTCGTCGTATTTTAGAAACCCGCTTCAAAATGTTGGGTTATGAAGCCATAACCGCTGGCGATGGCGAAGAAGCCCTCGTGCTTTACCAAAAATTTGAGCCAGATTTAGTGGTTTTAGATATTATGATGCCGAAATTGGATGGCTACGGCGTAACCAAAGAAATTCGTAAACGGAATGATACGCCTATTATTTTGTTAACGGCGTTGGGCGATGTTTCTGAGCGAATTACGGGCTTGGAATTGGGGGCGGATGACTATGTAATTAAGCCCTTTAGCCCCAAGGAATTAGAAGCTCGGGTAAAATCTATCTTGCGTCGGGTTGGGCAGAATAAGCCTACTGGTGGTATCGCTTCCGTGAAGGAAAATAACGCGAATGTGCTGACGTTTGGTTTGGTTAAAATTGATTTCAACAAACGCCAAGTCTTCCGCAAGAATGAACGTATTCGGTTGACAGGCATGGAATTTTGCTTGTTGGAATTGTTGGCTTCTAACCAAGGTAAGCCGTTTTCTCGGGGAGAAATTCTGCAACATGTCTGGAGCTACCCGTCTGATCAACGCATTGATACCCGAGTGGTGGATGTGCATATTTCTCGGTTACGGGAAAAATTGGAATCAGATAAAGCCAACCCTGAGCTGATTTTAACCGCCAGAGGCATTGGTTACATGTTTGCAAAATTAGAAGGCTTGGAAGAGCAGCAACGCAATAAATAGTCTTCAAAACAAGATTGCCTCCCCTCACATAAAAATTAAACGCTTAGGGTTGCTAGCTTCCGTTGAGATTTTTAGCCTTGAACCGTATGCAGTTGGAGACAGGCTGGTGCGAACGAAGTGAAGCAGACCAATTAGGAAACCCTCTGGTTTTCGGTCAAGCCTGTCTTCAACGTACACGTAAACCGATTAACCAGTTGTTCCCCTGGGGATTATTAAGGGGGCGGCGAGCAGCCCCTTAATTTTGCGGGGGGTTTGGGGGGTCTGCTAGAAGCAGAGTGATTGCAGGGCAATCAACAAATACCACCCCCCATGAAGCCCTAGCCCGAAGCGATAATCTTCCGTATTCATAAAACGCCAGATGGTAAGAAAACACGATAAGAACAGTCGATTTTTTGGCGGATTCATGGTACAATAATCATTATTGATTGTTTGAACACTCTGTTCTTGAAGGATTTTTTAAAGCTTATGTTGATACCAACTGAAATTCCTACTGCTGACCCTGCACCCGTAGAACGCCGTTCTACCCGCAAGCCCATTGTGTTAGATGACCGTTGGATGTTGTATGCCTTTCCCTTGGTTTGGTTTGCCGTTTTGTTGGTTATTGCTGCCCTTATTTGGGGTTTCCAGTATTTTGCAATGCCGTTTTTCTCTCACTAGGCTTTAGGCATCTTTTTTACTAATTAATTGATTAACGAATGTTCGTTCTCGCTTTAAAAACGGAGGCTTAGCCTTGTTATGTCCGTATCAGAAACTATTACCGTGTTAGCTAAATGTGCCAAACCAGATCATCATTTATTGGTTGTTAATAAGGCAGATGCCCCCTTCTTGGTGGATTTACGCCCTGAGCAGGCGTTTGTTCAACGCCATGTGGTGGGGTCTCACAATATTCCGTTTACGACGTTGTTACTGCACAGGGAAACCTTACAGGCGTTGGACAAAATACTCATTTTAGCGGAGCCTGAAGCTTTAGCCCAAGCCGAAGAGGCTTATTTGGTGCTAACGGCGTT
The DNA here is from genome assembly GCA_026389055.1 of Candidatus Melainabacteria bacterium. Taxonomy (GTDB): domain Bacteria; phylum Cyanobacteriota; class Vampirovibrionia; order Vampirovibrionales; family JAJTHC01; genus JACEUU01. Next base: position 6,096 of record JAPLIO010000253.1, read on the forward strand.
GGGCTTTAAGCAGATTTTTGTTGTGCCGAATGGGTTAGCCGTTTGTAAGGTAGGCAGGCTTTCGTTTACAACGTTGACGGATGCTCGGGTTCAGGCGTTTTCGTTGTGGTTTCGAGCGTTGCCCAGAGAAGAGAAAATCCCTTCGGTGGCAGGGGTGTTGTTAATTTTGCTTTCGTTGGTTTCGGGTAAGCGTAGGGGATTAGTTTTTGGGGTGGGGTCTAGTTTGTTGGGCTTTGGCTTACGAAATCAATTAAAAGCAGATCAAGCTTCTGGCATTGCACAGTGGATTTTGAAACGCTTGTTGAAGAAATCTTTGTAAGGGCTGTTTTTATTAGCCTTGATGAGTGGGTGCGTGTTGGTGGTTATGTGCTGGATGGCGTGATTGTTTGCCGTGCCATTTACCAACCAACGCCTGCAAAGGCTAAGGTTTAGGGTTTTTAGGTTGTATAGGTTGAGTACGATAAAGCAAGTCTCGTTGCTTTTCAACCACTTTCCTCGCTAGCACACGGTTAAAAGTATAATCTCCTAATCCTAAATCTCCAAAAACCGTGTCGGCTTCTTGGTTGGTTGCCGTTTCTTTTAGAAAAGCCAAAGCGGGTAACTCTTTATGTGAGTAAATTCCATATTTCTCAGCAAAGTCGATAGATGTATCTATTAATGCATCTATTTTTAGTGGGGGGGTGTTTCCTATTTTAAAAATGGGTAATTTACCTACTGCTTGTGTAGCCAAAGTAACGGCTGGGGTATTGACTGTCATTTCATCCATATGCGAATTTCGAGCTGATGACTTGAGGACAAAAACCGCTTGTTTTATTGGATAACCATTCTTATCGTAAGTACTTTGTGTGGGTACTCTCGTCTTTCCTTCCGCAATTAACCGTTCATTCTCAATCACTCCATGCCCTAGCTCATGAATAAGTACATAAACAAGGTAATTAAAATCATCAGGTGTATAAATGTTTTGTGCATCAAGTAAGGCTGCAGGCAAGAACACGGCATTATCATCAAAATAGTAGAAACCATTTTGCTTTTCAGTAACCATCCCAGGGGCGTATTGTAGTGCTATATTGTACTTCTTTGCTTTTTCCAGTAGTAACCTACCTTCAGGTGAAGCGTTAATTAAACTAAAAGCTTTACCCACCAAAGGTTTTACGCTTTCAGGTACATAACGGGTTTCAATTGGAATGGTGGATAGGCTTAAGTCAATGGTACTGGTATCGATTCTAGGAGCAATGGGTAGGTATTTTGTTTCAAACTGCTGTTTTCTTTCTGCTGGCGATAATTTCTCATAATCATTACGCTCTTTTTCGGTAAACCAAACCAGTGAAGTTACGGAATAAGGGTATACAGGGAGGGAGCAGAAGGTCTTTTTTACTAAAAACCAACCTAAAACGCTAAAAAAGTAAAAACCTACCCCTATTTCAACCCATTTCAACCACTAAAAACCTAAAAACTACACACCACC
>JAPLIO010000204.1 GCA_026389055.1 Candidatus Melainabacteria bacterium
GTCACCGTGTAGTTGTTGGTGGTCGCCGTTTCATTAATGGTGGTTGCCATATTGGTAAAGCTAGGTTCTACGAGTGATTTCACCACGCTGTAGCCTTGGGCTAACAGGAAGGTGTAGGCCATACCGCCACCAATAATGAGCGTATCCACTTTATCTAACAAATTTTCTAGCACAGTGATTTTAGTCGAAATTTTAGACCCACCAATAATGGCGGTAAATGGTCGAGGTGGGTTGGACAAGATACCACCCATGTTTTCAATTTCTTTTGCCATTAACAACCCAGCAACGGCTTGCGGGGCATAATGAGCCACCCCTTCCGTAGAAGCTTGGGCTCTGTGTGCGGTACCAAACGCATCGTTGACGAATACATCACACAAAGCAGCCAATTGTTTTGCCAAGGCTTCATTGTTTGATTCTTCCCCTGCTTCAAAGCGAACGTTTTCAAGCAATAAAATTTCACCTTCACCCAAGTTGGCAATCAAGGCATCGACTTCCGCCCCTACCACGGTGTTGGCTTTGGTTACTTTAACGGCGGGCAATAAGCGTTGCAATTCAGCGGCAATCGGCGTTAAACGAAGGGCTTCCACTACTTGCCCATTCGGACGCCCCAAATGGCTAGCCAAAATAATTTTAGCCCCTGCTTTGATGAGTAAATTCAAGGTAGGAAGGGTTTCTTCAATACGGGTGTTATCCGTAATAGCCCCAGTAGTGGCATCTAAAGGCACGTTATAATCTACCCGAACCAGTACTTTTTTACCTGAAAGTTGGTTGGCAATTGAGGCAATAGATTGTTTAGACATGATGAGGAAAGCTCCTTAGCAGGGGGGTAACAAGGGATAGGAAATTAAAAACTATCGTCATTATATGCTGAATATGTTGTAAATCAAACGAAAAACCTGTCATTTCTGATAAAATAATAGACCTCTTGCACGGCTCGAGAGGTGGGAGCAGATTCAAGGAATGAGGAACGGAGAACCGCAGGTGTACACAGACGTACATGAGGATTCGAGTACCGCAAATGACACAGAAGATGCCCCAGATATCGAGTCGTGCAAGAGGTCGATAAGGTATGGTATCCCCACTTTGTTACTATTGGTTACTAGTGCGTTATAGGAATTGACTCTTATTATGACAGATTTTATCGTTTCACCTGCTCCTCATGCCAATGAAGGATCTGCTTCTATGGAAAATAACATTCACATTGCGGTAACACCAGCCCCCAATCATTCAGAGGCGGCTGATAGTATTCCTTCTAATTTGTATAAGCCTAAACAGCCTTTTACGGCTACGTTGGTAAACAATAAACGATTGAATCATCCCAGTTCTCCCAATGATGTGCATCATATTACGTTTGATTTAAGCCAAGCGAAAGACCCTGAATTTCGGTATTTAGCAGGGCAAAGTATTGGCATTTTACCCCCCGGTGTGGATGCTGATGGGAAGCCTCATAAACTACGGCTTTATTCGATTGCCACCCCTGCCATAGGTGAAGAGGGGCTGGAAAAATCGGTCAGCCTTTGCGTTAAACGCTTGGTGTATAACAACCCTGATACCAATGAGCCTGTCGGTGGGGTTTGTTCTAATTATTTGTGCAATTTGCCTGAGGGGTCTACCGTTGAAATTACAGGGCCAGTGGGCAAAAGTTTTTTATTGCCTAATCAGCCGAATGCCAATTTAATTATGGTGGGAACAGGTACGGGAATTGCCCCCTTCCGAGGGTTTTTGAAAACGCGTTACAATGCTGAAAATGCCAATCAACGAGGGCAGACTCATTTGTTTTTTGGCACGCAAACGCACCAAGATTATCTGTATCAAGACGAGTTGGCGTACTTTGCCCAGCAGTTTCCTGAAACGTTTTATTTGCATACTGCTTTCAGCCGTGAACAGAAAAACGCTACAGGCGAACGGATGTATGTGCAGCATAGAATTTTTGAACAACGGAAAACCGTGTTGAAGTTATTGCAACAGCCCAATACTTATTTTTACATTTGCGGATTAAAAGGCATGGAGACGGGTATTTTTGCGGCGATGGAGAAAGCTTGCCAAGAGAATGGCTTGGTTTGGTCTACCTTGTTAGACCAACTAAAAGCGGAGCACCGCTGGCACGTTGAAGTTTACTAAGAAGCCAATTTATTTAGTGCTAAACTGCCAATGGCTTCGTAGCCGATGGTTTTTAATTCGTCTTGCAAACGATACCGTAACCACATAGCGGGCGAAGCTCCTAACAGTTCTGCCATTTCTAAGGTTTTCCGAATAGACGGTAGCTTTAACCCACGTTCGTATTCTGAAAGCAATTGTTTGGAAATAGCCATTTTACTGGCTACATCTGCCAAGCGTAACCCTTCGCATTGTCGCCATGCTCTCATCGTATTGCCCAGTGTTTGCGTTTCAACCATGGCAACCAATTCAGGAATTTCAGACCAATGAAGCACATCGTCTTGGTTAGTGTCTGTATTCATGGGGTGTAATCCTTTCTACGGTTACAAAAACAAGGTCGTTTGAAGGGGCTATTTCGTATATAATTCGCCATTGAATGTTCAGCCTAACTGAACGTTTCCCTTGTAATTCGCCTTGCAATGGTTCATCATGGTACCCTTTAATTTTTTGCACTTCAGGCAAACCAAGTTCTTCTACAGAACTAACCCAGTTGGTTAATTTCCTAAAAATTGGTGTGGGTAATTTGGGGAATTGTTTTCTGGCGGTTTTGGTAAATTGAACTTTGAAGTTCATAAAGCCTCAAATAGTTGTTTCAATTCTATATTTGTCATTATAACACACTTTGATTTATATTCAACATTTTTAGATGACTTTGTAACACTTTATTACCTAATGGTATTTTAAGGCTTCCTCACCAAAACGGTTACAGTCTTTTCAAGGCTTCGACAATTTTATCGCCCATTTCGGTGGTGCCTAGCAGGGTACAACCCTCTTGCATAATATCTGCCGTTCTGTAACCCGCTAACAACACTTGATTCACCGCCTCATCAATCCACAAAGCCTCTTTCGGTAGACCCAAAGAATGACTTACCAACAACGTGAGCGATAAAATGGTGGCAATCGGGTTAGCAATGTTTTTATTGGCAATGGTTGGGGCAGACCCATGCGAAGGTTCATACAACGCCGCTTTGCCTTCCCCATAACTGGCACTGGCTAACATCCCCAACGAGCCTGTCAACATAGAAGCCTCATCAGAAAGAATATCGCCAAACGTGTTTTCCGTCAACATCACATCAAACTGCCGAGGGTTTAAAATCAACTGCATGGCAGCGTTATCCACATACATATGAGAAACCGTAACCGTGGGGTACTGTGGGGCAATTTCTTCCACAATTTTCCGCCATAACCGTGAAGAAGCCAATACATTGGCTTTATCTACCGAACACAAATTACCCGTGCGGGTTTGTGCCAATTGAAATGCCACATGGGCAATGCGTTCAATTTCATGTCGGTGGTAAACCAACGTATCTACCGCATCGTTTTCACCTTGATGCTTGGGTTGCCCAAAATATAAGCCTCCCGTCAATTCCCGAACAATCACCATATCCGCCCCCTGCAATACTTCGGGCTTCAACGTGGAAGCGTGCAGTAAGGGTTCATACGCTTTCACGGGGCGAACGTTGGCATACAAGCCTAAGGCTTTCCGAATTTGCAACAGCCCTTGTTCTGGACGAATGGCAGGGTCTAACGTATCATATTTAAAATCGCCAACGGCACCTAATAGCACAATTTGGGACGCTTTTGCGATGGTTAAACTTTCTTCAGGTAGTGGTACGCCATGGGTATCAATAGCAGCTCCGCCAATTAAGCCGTGTTGAAAATCAAAGGAGATGTTGGTTTTTTCGCCAAAAGCGGTTAGCACTTTAAGGGCTTGGTTAATCACTTCAGGGCCAATACCGTCGCCAGCTAAAACGGCGATAGAAACAGGGGAAGAGAGAGACATACAAATTTTTTCCTTTGAACAACAAGGGTATCAAATAATAAGAAGAACTGCCTCTTATTATCAATCAAACCCTGTTGGCTTTCAAGAGGGAGGATAGAAACTCGCTAAACCCGAACACCTGTTGCGGCAGCGGAGGTTGTATCCAACGCAGCTTTGGCAAAACGGCTAGCAATGGGGTCATCCGTTTGTAACAATTCTTGGGGCGTGCCAGACCAATGAATGACCCCTTCATTGAGCAGTATAACCCGATGAGCCGTTCTGCAAATGGTAGAAAGTGTATGGGTAACCACCACGGAAGCCGCTTTCAGTTCTCTGCTTAACACATTCATATAATCTTCCAAGGTGTTAGCAGCAACAGGGTCTAACCCCGAAGTTGGCTCATCATACAAAATAATACGAGGGTTTGACATAATGGCTCTGGCAAAACTAACCCGCTTCTGCATTCCCCCCGAAAGTTCGTTGGGGCGTTTTTCTTCAATGCCTTCCAAGCCAACCATTTTCAACTTTTCTGCAACCTGCCTAGCAATTTCTGCTTTCGGCAACCGCTTAAAATCAGAAGCATCATCAGGCGGTTCCAACAAGGCAAACGCCACGTTTTCAAACACACTCAATGAATCAAACAACGCAGAATACTGAAAAACCAAGGTGTAGTTAGGGTCGTTTAAAAGAACCTGCCCTTCGGTGGGACATTCTAGCCCTGCAATACATTTCAACAACGTACTTTTACCACATCCGCTAGTGCCAATAATTGCTAACACCTCGTTTTCGTAAACATCAAAACTGATGTTATTCAATACCCAAGGTCCCGAATCAGAATAGCGTTTTTTCAAGTCTTTCACCTGAATTAAAGGGGTATTGCTACTGGTATTTGGGGTTGCAGAGGGAGCCATCATTTTTTACAAGTCCTTATCATTGATTAAAGCAGTTGGAAATCTACTAAATACTGTTTAAATTGCTGTAACGCCTGCAAGTGCCGAGGCGTTAATTCATACGAAAGCGAATGGGAAAAATAGGCATCCAACTGGGCGGGGGTTTGATAACCCAACCGTTGAGCATGGTGCAATAACGCCTGTTTTTGAGCAGGATTATGTAAATTTTCGTACACTTGATGTTGCAAACAACCCACCAACCTAGCCAACAATTCTGGGTGCTGGTTTGCCCAAGCCCGTTGTGCCACCCACACACCAAAAACAAACGGGAACTGCCCACCGTGGAAATCGCTCCACAGTTGGGAAAGGTCGTAAATGCAGTCGCTTTTTCGCACGCCTGAATTGAGGAAGGCTAATGCGGCATCGCCAATCATTAACGCATTGCCAAAATGCCCCAGTTGATACCGATATTGGCTAGCAGGGTAGGGTTTAAGCTGATTGGCAAATAATGGCTTACCCGTATATAATTGGGCTAAACATTTTAGTAAAACCACGGAACTAGCGGAATCTGAGGTAACAGGAAATTCATCAAACTGGGCGAGTGCTTGAGGAAACGTCAGCCGTTGCTCTTGAACATCTGCCACCCAAAGCACGCTTTGCACAGGGGCAAAGGAACTGATTGAAAGATGAGGCAGTAACACCCAATCTGCTTCGTTACGCAAAAATTCCACGGCAGAAACCAACGATACATCCAGCTGTCCTTGTTTCATGGCTTGATTTAAATCTGCAGGGGGGCCTTCAAACCATTGAACGGGAACGCCTAAGGTGGCTTCCAGCGGGAGGTTAAACACCATAGGCAAGGTGTTTAGGTAAGAAATTTTCCCAATGCGGAGGGGCTGATTTTCGGTATTGTTAGCCTGCTGATTGGCTGGTTGGGTAGGATACATGGCGGTTAAACCCCCTTTAAACGAAGCGATGATATGGTTATTCTACCATGATTAACACTGTTTAGGGGGTAGTAACTAAAGTTAATTGCTTCAGACTAGGGTTTCGTTGAGGTGTTTACACAGAGTAATACCAATTCAAAGTTTGAATAGCGTATTTAATGTAGGGGCGTGATTTATCACGTCCGCCCCACAATCCCCAAACGGATGCGATAAATCGCACCCCTACACAGAAAAAATTTACGCTATTTAATCTTTGAATTGGTATAATAATGTTTAGCTTTAAACCACAGGCAGTTGGAGATAGGCTGGTGCGAGCGTAGCGAAGCAGGGCAATTAGGGAGCCTCTAGCTTCCGCCCAAGCCTGTTTTCAACGTACACGAAAGCCCATTAACCAGTTGTTCCCCTGGGGATTATTAAGGGGGCGGTGAGCTGCCCCTTAATTTTGCGGGGGGTATGGGGGGTGCCCAAATGGTACCCCCCATGAAGCCCTAGCCCGAAGTGATAAATCTTACCTTTTAAAATAATAATAAAGAGGTTTTATTGATAAGCCTTATTCAACACAACGGCAGGGGCAAGCTCTGCTTGAGCCGCTTCATCCCAAACCTTCACCACGTTATAAAACGCATCGCGTTCAACAGGGGTTTTACCCGCCTGCCGAATTAAATGCACTAGCTGACGAACCGTCAACCCTTGAGCGGTTTGCGTACCAGCGGCATGGGCAATTTTTTCCTGAATAACCGTGCCATCCACATCATCTACCCCAAAATGCAAGCCCACTTGCGATATTTTTTCACCCATATGAATCCAAAACGATTTGATATGCGGAAAGTTATCCAGTACCAATCGGCTAACGGCAAAATTCTTGAGGTTTTCAAAGCCCGTTAAGGCATGCTGGGCGTCGGCTCGGTTTTTTTCATAGTAACAATTCAGGGGAATAAAGCTTAAAAAGCCGCCCGTTTTATCTTGTTGTTCCCGAAGGGCTATCATATGGGAAACCCGCTCTTCAGGCGTTTCGCCCAAGCCTGCAAGCATGGTAGCATTACTTTTCAACCCCATTTTGTGGGCTAATCCGTGAATTTCGCACCACGTTTCGCCCGAAATTTTATCGGGGCAAACGATGGCTCTGACTCTGGGCGAAAATACTTCGGCTCCGCCACCTGGTAGGGCTTGAAGCCCAGCATCAATCAAGGTTTTAAGGGTTTCTTCCCAAGTGATGCCTTCAATTTTGGCGATGTAGTCAATTTCCGCGGCGGTTAACCCCTTCACATTCACCCAAGGGAATTCCTTGCGTAAGGCTTTAAACATATCGGCGTAATAGGCTAAGTTGGCTTTTTTATAATGCCCTGCCACAATATGAAATTCCCGAAGGGTTTCGTTGCCTTCGTAGGCGTGAATATCGTCAATTACTTTTTGAGTAGACCAAAAATAGGCGTGGGGCGATTGTTCTCCCTTTTTGAAGGAGCAAAACGTACAGGTATCTTCGCAAATATTGGTAGGGTTAATGTGGTAGTTATGCACCCACCAAACGCTGTTTTCATGCCCTTTTTCGGCACGCACTTTTCGAGCAACATCACCTAATAAACCAATCGCCAGTAAATCCGTCGAATTGTAAATGGCTAACGCATCTTCTTGGGTTAGGCGTTCTTTGGCAATGACTTTTTCAAAATACGGAAGCAATGGGTGTTGCTTTCCCAGCATCATTTCCGCTTCATAGGCAGATGAAAAAGGGTAACTTTCGCTGGTAGTGGCGGTTTCAACAAGCGGACGCATCATCATCATGGTAAATAAGGCTTTCTAACGGCTAGTGTAAACGTATAGCCCTATTTTAGCATGAAGATGAGGGGTTATTCCTTGAAAACGCTCAAGGTACTACGCTAATTCGGCTTCGGTAGATTTTTTGGGGGTGCGGTGTTGTAGCCAATAATCTAACCCAAACAAGGCACCTGCCCCTACTACTACCCCTAGCCCGACGGGTAAGGCGTATTCGCCCAACTTCCATTCTTTGGCTTTATCTGCCGCATCTTTGGTTTTGTCAATCAGTTTAGCTGGCTCAAATCCGCATACCGTTTTGAGTAGATCTAGCGATTCAATCAAACCTGTCTCCGTTGGCGGTAAATTTGAGAATTCTGTATTTGCAATTTTGGTGATCTTCGCCTGTGTACCTACCAATAACGCCGTAAATTCTCTACCCGTTGCATAAGGCATACTCACAAATCCCTGCCCAATATTTCGCCCCCACCCTTTTTGAGAGTTCCTACAGGAATTTTCAAATGCGTCTGAAGCTTCGGTGCTTAAAATAGTTTTAAATTCTTTTAATTTATTCTTTAAAACATCAATTTTGAATTCTTCAGGCCCAAACAATTGTTTGGTACGATCTCCGATTGCTAGGAATGGTTTAGTCCAATCTATTTCAGGATTAGCAGGTACATCGTAAACTTTTAGTATTTTTTCACCTTTCATCTCAACGACGACTTTATTGGCTGTATCTATTAAGAATCTCTCTTTTTTTTCTATAGGAGATTTACCCCATAAATGGTTTTCTGAACTGGTGTATTCTAAAATGTTATTAGGGTGTTGCGTGTATGTTTCTGTTTTACCGTTTAACGTTCTGCTTTTACTCTTTCCATCTGAAGTTACTGTAAATTTTGCAGGGTCAGGGGAGATTGGCCCTCCTGGAGTACCGTCTGTTTTTAATTCGTAGGTTTTAACGGCATCATTTTCAACGGTATAATATTTCTTACCCAACTTGTCGATAACAGTCTCGGGTGCTTTACCATCTGCGGAGGCTTTTTCTAATTTCCAACCACTTTTTGTTGCTGTTGCGTCTACCTTAGTTTGAGTCTTCGTACCCTCTTTTTTAGGGGCTTCATCCTCATTAAAGAACGTGTTCTTAACAACCGCTCCTATGGTACCACCCGCTAAAGCACCAACGCCTGTCGCTAACGCCGTTTGAAGCGGATGCCCCGTTATCGGCGGAGCCGTCTGGGCAGTTGTCGCATCAGGTTGGGCAAAAGAAGGCGTGTACGTATCAGATAATCCTTCCGTTTGTGGGGGTAACGGGTTGCCGTATACATCCTGTTCAGGTTGTTGTAATAAAGGGGCTGATGGCAAATAAGTATCCAACGCAGGGGTACTATCCCCTGGCACAGCATCCGCTTGAGCAGGAAAATCCGCTGGGGTGGGGGAAGCAGCCGTGGGCACAGCCCAATTATTAGCAGAAACGGATGAAAAATCTGGAGAGAACGACATAATAAGGTTTTCCTAACACGAAAGAGAAAGAGCAGTAAACAAAAATAAAAAGCTAGTTTTAGTAATAATATCATGCCAATTATGACACATAAGCCAATCTACAAAAGGATAAAACCATCGATAAGTTATTTTGTGCTAGCATTTTTTAAAACTTTATTCTTCAGTTGAAAGAAATAACTTACTTCGGTGTACCACTTCCAAGTTTGCTAAGGCGGAACCATAGTGTAACAATAAGTCGGCTTTGGATTTGCCTACCATTCCCTGCAATTCTTGCGAACCAACCTGCACAACACCTCGCCCAAATTCCAAGCCCGTTTCATCCTGAATACTAACCACTTGCTGGGCAGAAAATTCGCCTTCAACGGCGACCACACCAACGGTTAACAAGCTGGCACCTCGTTCCAATAAAGCTTGTTTGGCTCCTGCATTAATTTTAATAATACCCGTATAGCCAGATGCCAAGCCTATCCAGCGTTTAATGCTATTCTGAGTTTTATCGGGGTGTGCCACAATAAAGGTGGCAGGGAAAGCGTCATCCGCCCCTGAAAATTCAAATAACCTAGCAATGGCTTGATTCGCCAAGCCTGTTGCAATAACGATAGGTACCCCGCATTGAGCCGCCAATTGAGCTGCTTCCAGTTTAGAACTCATTCCGCCTCTGCCACTGTTACTTTTGCCCGCCGTACTAATGCGATGCAGTTCTTCTAATTCATGAATGAGCGGTAACCGCTGGGCGGTAGGGTCATCAAACGGGTTGGCGGTGAAAATACCTTCCACGTTGGAAAGCACGACGAGCAAATCTGCCTCTAGTTGGGCTGAAACCAAGGCGGAAAGCTTGTCGTTATCGCCGAAACTGGTGGTTGCCACACTGGAAGGTTGTTCAAAAATGCCCGATTCTGATAAAGCGTCGTTTTCATTGAGGATAGGTACCACGCCAAGGCTAAGCAGTTCTTCTAACAAGGCTTTTGCACTGATGTATCGCCACCGTTGGGAAAAATCGCTCGGGTTTAGCAACACTTGAGCCACGCCCACCCCATAATGCCGAAACAATTCTTGGTAAGTTTGCATCATATTGCTTTGCCCAGCGGCTGCGCATGCCTGCTTTTGGACCCTATTAAGCGATTGTTCCAACGAAAACCCCAGTTGAAACCGCCCTGAAGCAATCGCCCCCGAAGTAACCACTACCACCTGCTTACCTTGATGCACTAAATCAGAACATTGACGCACCAAGGCGGCTAGCTTATCAATGGCTAGCCTACCTTGTGAATCAACCAAAATTTGGCTTCCTAATTTAATCACAATCCGCTTGGCGTTTTTCAGCGTCTGTTCAATGAGGGTTGAATCCGTGGCAAGCATTTATTCAGCTTCGCCACCGTTTTCAGTTTCGCTTTCAGCCCCTTCAATCACTTCATCAACAGATGTTGAAACCACTTTGGTGAGGTTTGAAACACTATCAGACGCATCCATATTCATGATACGAACCCCTGTAGCAGGCCGCCCTTGACGGGAAATGCTAGAAGCCGCTAACCGAACAACCACCCCGTTGGTAGAAGTGATCATTAACTCGTCAGATTCATGCACCACGCAAGTGGAAACCAGTAACGATTGACGATTTTTGAACTTCGTTGAAATTAGGCCAATCCCGCCACGGGCTTGCGGACGGAATTCGGACGCACCGACCCGTTTGCCGTAGCCATCATTGGTTACAAATAGAATTTCAGTGGGGTCTTCGGGGGTTTCAACCGAAGGCAGAACGCTCATGGCAGCAATTTGGTCGCCTGTGCGAAGTTTGATTGAAATCACGCCTCGGGCTGTTCTACCCATCGAGCGTAAATCATCCACCGCAAAGCGAATCGCCATCCCCATGTGGGAAGAGATAAACACGGTGTCTGATTCGGCAGCTTCCATTACCCAGCCGAGTGAATCGCCTTCTTCAAGGGTTACGGCAATTAAGCCGTTTTTGCGGATGTTTTCAAAATTGTTCATGTCAATTTTCTTAATCCACCCATTGTGGGTTAACATCAGCAAGAAATGACCTTCAACAAATTCTTTAACAGGTACCACGGAAGTAATTCGTTCATCTTGAGCCAATGGCAACAGGTTGATAATTGCCAACCCTTTGGCTTGACGAGACCCTTCAGGTAAATCATAAACCTTCAGCGAATGAGCCACGCCTTTGGAAGTGAAGAACAACACTTGGTTGTGCATACCTGCCGTAAAGAAATGGGTTACATCGTCTTCGTCCCGAGTCTTCATCGCCCCTTTGCCACGGGTAGCACGGTTTTGGCGTTCAAACGTATCTAAAGCAATCCGTTTAATATAGCCTTTTTCCGTAATAAATACCGCCATTTCTTCGTTAGGCGTTAAATCTTCAATGGAAAAATCAGCATCTTCGCCCAACACAATTTGCGTTTTACGGTCGTCGCCAAATTTATCTCGTAATTCCAATAACTCGCCTTTAATAATGGTTAGCACTTTCACTCTGTCTGATAAAATAGCTTTATATTCCATAATCGCTTCACGCAACAAGGCGTATTCTTTTTCGATTTTTTCCCGCTCTAAACCCGTCAACCGACGCAATTGCATTTCCAAAATCGCATTGGCTTGCAATTCATCTAAGCTATATTGGCTCATCAACCCTTGTCGAGCAATTTCAGACGTACTAGCTGCCCGAATCAACTTGATAATAGCATCCATATCGCCCAAGGCAATTAACAAGCCTGATAAAATATGAGCCCGAGCTTCCGCTTTTCTCAATTCAAAGCGTGTCCGCCGAACGACGACCACGACACGGTGTTCCACAAATTCATGCAGAACATCCGTAATGGTCAACAACCGAGGCTGATTATTTACCAACGCCAACATATTCACGCCAAAACTGGTTTGCAAACTAGTGTGTTTGAACAAATTGCGTTTCACCACATCGGGCATGGCATCTCGTTTGAGTTCAATCACCAAACGTAAACCATCTCTGTCCGATTCGTTACGCAAATCTCGGATGCCTTCAATTTTTTTATCCCGAACTAATTCGGCAATTTTTTCAATGAGGGTTGTTAGGTTCACCTGATACGGAATTTCATGAATGACAATAGCTGTACATTCATGCCTACCTGCCCCACCCGGAATTTGTTCAATAGAAGTAACGGCTCTCATCTTAACGGAACCACGCCCTGTACGAAACGCTTCCCGAATACCTGCCTGCCCAACAATTTCTCCGCCCGTGGGGAAATCTGGCCCTTTAATATATTGAAGAATCCCCGTGTTATCAATGGTCGGGTCGTCAATCAAGGCAACAATGCCATCAATCACTTCCCGTGCGTTGAAGGGGGGGATATTGGTTGCCATACCCACGGCAATACCACCAGACCCATTGAGCAATAGCATGGGCAAACGGGTAGGCAAAACAGACGGTTCTTCTTCAGAGCCATCATAGTTGGGCTGAAAATCGACGGTATCTTGTTCAATATCTTGCAAAACAGGGATAGCAATATGAGCCAATTTACATTCCGTATACCGCATGGCAGCTGCGTTATCGCCTTCAATTGAACCGAAGTTACCGTGTCCGTTAATGAGCGGGTAGCGAAGGGCAAAATCTTGAGCCATCCGCACGAGTGCATCGTAAACCGAAGTATCGCCGTGGGGGTGATATTTACCCAGCACTTCCCCAACAATTTTGGCACACTTTTTGAATGATTTTTCAGGGCTTAAGCCTAATTCGTGCATGGCGTACAAAATACGACGGTGAACGGGCTTTAAGCCATCACGCACATCAGGCAAGGCACGCCCAACAATAACCGACATGGCGTAATCAATGTAGGAGCGTCGCATTTCTTCACGGATTGAAACGGGTTGAATATTACCGTCTCCGAAAACTTGATTGTAGGGGTTTATGGCAGGTTTACTCATCATCATAAGAGGTGAAAACGCTTTCTATTCTAGGATATAGAGATTACAGGTTAATGTTATCTTTAATCATACCCAAAACAAACCAAAAAGGCAAAACCATTTCAGCCAAGATTCAACGCTTAAATTGTCTCTCTACTTCCCCAAAGTTAAATGGTGCCAACAACAGGAATCGAACCTGCGACCTGATGATTACGAATCAACTGCTCTACCGACTGAGCTATGTTGGCAAACCAAACCGAGCATTCACGCTCAACTTCACTTATAATGATAAAAACACACCTAAAAATCAACCCCCATAAAGTGGAAAACGGTTCCGTATGATGACCCTTAAACCAGATGATTGTTCGCATCCGCAAGCCCTGCTTTCAGATTATTTAACCACCCTAGCCGAAGAGCGAGGCTATTCCGCCCACACGCTTTCCGCCTACGAAGGCGATATTCTGCAATTTTTAGACTTTATGGAAGCCAATCAGCTGAAAACATGGCAAGCCCTCAATCGCCGAAGTGTCAACCAGTTTTTGGGCATTCTTCGCCAAGAAGCCTATAAAACCCGCAGTGTGTTGCGTAAAATTTCTGCCTTACGAGGATTCTTTCTGTGGCTACAAGAAGCACACCATCTGCAAGAAAACGTGTTTGATTGGCTGGAATTACCCAAACGCACCCACGCCTTACCCAAAGCCATTAGCCAAGCCGATATTCAACGGTTATTGACCCACCTAAAAATTCAATCGCTAACCAACGAAGAAGCAACGCATCAGCAAGTGGCGGTGGGCTTGCTTTACGCTTGTGGGTTGCGGGTAACAGAACTGGTCAACCTCTGCTGGCATCAGGTGGATTTATCCGTTGGGTTTGTACGATGTTTCGGGAAAGGGCAAAAAGAACGATTGATTCCCCTGCCCCCTGTAACTATTGCCTTGTTGGAAGATTATCGGTATGAATTCCCGATTAAAGACAAAAAACAGCCGATTCTTCCCGCTTACCTCATCACGCCAGAAGCGATTTTAACCCATAACAAGGCGGATTATTTCAAGCCTGTTAACCGTATGAAAATTTGGCAGTGGAGCAAGCAGTGGGAAGCGTTTTTAAAGAAGCCACTGTCTCCGCATTCGTTTCGGCATAGTTTTGCTAGCCATTTATTGGAAAATGGGGCAGATTTACGGGTGGTTCAGGAGCTGTTGGGGCATCAAGATATTGCGACGACGCAAATTTATACCCATATTCAAAAGGCACATATTCAAAAAGTACATAAAGCCGCTTTTGATGATTAAGTCGTATCCTTCATAACAATAACGTGGATGGGTTAATCGCTTCGGTCTGGGGCTTCACGGGGGGTGTTGTTTGAACACCCCCCATACCCCCCGCAAAATTAAGGGGCAGCTCACCGCCCCCTTAATAATCCCCAGGGTAACAACTGGTTAATTGGCTTGCGTGTACGTTGAAAATAGGCTTGACCGAAAACCAGAGGGTTTCCTAATTGGTCTGCTTCGCTACGCTCGCACCAGCCTATCTCCAACTACGTATGGTTTGAATCTAAAAATCCCAACAAAAGCTAGCAAAGATTAAAAGCTCAACTTTTTTGGCAGGTGTTAAACAATAAAGCCGAGTAATTTACTTAGCCACCGCAAGGGTTTGGGCAAGGCTTTACCCAACGAAAGCACCCCTGATTCTAACACTGCTTGGTTAGCATTCAATTGCTGATTGATTGCTTTAGCGTTAATTTTTGCCTGCTTTAACTGGCTAATAAGCACCATTAATTGAGGCTTTAAGGTCAAATTCACTCTCAACAAAGCTCTGAAGGCAATAGCCCCAACCACCAAGAAAAACAGTTCCAACAAAACCACTAAAAACGTGATTTTCTCTACGCTATTAACCAATTGATAAATAGGGTCATTCATTAGCGAAGCTCCTTGCATTAAGGTTTTTCTAGGGTGTAAGGCACGGGAAATGATTCCAAATAACGTTGCACTTCAGGCATGGTTTTGGTTAAACAAAGCCTGTACTGCCATTGTTCCACCCGTCGTTCACCCAAGAAAAAAGGCTTTACTATCCAAGGCATGGTTTGTAGCTCCAGTAATCTTTCCCTGCGTTTGCCACACAACTGGGCAGGATAATCAGGGTTAGCAGGCGGTTCCAATTCAAACGACGTTACTTGAGCTTCTATGGGTTGACGTTTTTTACTCGCTCGTTTTTTAGGCTTAGTAGGCTCCACATCAATCGTATCATCACCTATAAATTGATTGGTTTGGGCAAGCACTGGTTGTTCTGCCTTGTTTTGCCGAGCGGTTTTTAGCTGACGCTTCGCTTGAGCCATTGGCAATTGAAATAACAGTAACGACAAGCAAATACCGCCAGCTAAAACCACTATCGCAAATGCTTTTAAGTTAATCCATCTCCATGCAGGGAAAATCATCATAGCCACTCAATCCAATCTGTTTTGCAAATAACTTATTTCTATTCTACACTAAAATAGGTTTTCTATGAAGAAAATAGGCTAGCATCAGAATTTTCTCTTGCGTTTTTAATTAGATGAGGCTACATTAAATACAGTAGAGTATTATTTAAATACTCGTTTAAGATTCCCTTCTTTTTACAGAGGTTTCTGCCTCTCTTTCTTTCTCTCCAGTTCTTCTCTCTGTTTACCCCTTGATAGTTTATTTTGTTAGATCCCTTTTCTCTAGGAGTTAATTTATTCAAATGATGAGTACCCTTCAATCAGGCTTTCAGCCTTTATCCCTTGCTAATAATACTACCGCTACTCTAGCCAACAAGAAAACCGCCCCCAAAACAGTCGTTGGTGCAAACCGTTTTCAATCTAGCCCAAGAGAAGAGGCTTCTAAACCATCTGTTACGGATACAGTAACCCTTGGTGCCACTGCTTCGGGCAACAATAATGCCGATGCGAAAACAGTATCGCTTGCACCTGCAACCACAGCGGATACCACCACGACCCCACCAGTAGGGGGCGATACCTTAACGTTATCAACCACGCCACCCGCTACGGATAGTGCTTTGGCACCACCGCCTACCGCTACAAAGCCATTGAATTTAGGGACTATTTTAGGGGGTGCTGCACTGCTGGGTGTGGGGATTTTAGCCGTTGCTGTGGGCTTAAAGCATAACACTGAAGTAGAAAGATTAACGACAGATTTAAATCATGTGAAAAAAACAGCCACGGATTTAGCAGACAGGGTAACTAAGTTAGAAGTGTCGTTGAAAGAAGAAATAGCAAAAGTAGCAGAGCAATCTGAGAAAAACACTCAAGGGCTAAGTACAGTTGGTCAACTCCTTTTACAGACTAAAGAAGGAGTTGACAATTTTGGAGCCAATATTTGGCATTCTATATTCCAAAAACCGATGAAAGAGTTGCCTCCACGTAATATCGATAAAACACTATGGTTAGATACTCACTTTGACCCAAAGGCTGATGAAACAGATTTACTCGCACTTTTTGCAGAGCGACTCTTAGCAAAAGAACCCGACCACACGACAAAAACTTTTGGCTTACAGAAAAACGAAGAAACATTGAGAGATGCTACAGCTTTCAGAGACGTCGTTCTTAAAAAATTCCATGAAGCTTTACCCCTCACTGACTCTCATGGCTTCAACGAAACGGTTAAGCTCTTTAACGAAGCGTTGGGAACGATACCTAACGAAGCTGAAGCCCTCTGGTTCCCCCACTCTGATATAGAAAGCCTATCGGGTGCCGAAAAAGTGGCAGAGCAAATCAAAAAAGCTCGTTTAGAAGATAACCGCACAGCCCTAGGCAATGCCATTGTGAAAGCTTACGAACACCTCCAAGAGCAGTTGGAACCTATTGCCAAAGCAATAGCACCAGCCCCCACAGCATAGTAATCATCGGGTTTGCCTTTGCCATGATGCCCTATTTGCGGTAAACTGCAAATAAGTTACACGAAAAAGGGGCATCATGCTTTATGGCAGAACACGGTGGCACGGCATCATCTTTCAATAAAAACACGGAAGATAATAGACACCTTGGGCGAAAGCGAACCTATCGCAAGCAACTAGCCAAAGGGGAAGCACTGCCTGCCTATCAAGCGGGTTATGCCAGCTTGCAAGCCATTTTCCCCACAGTGGCAAAACAAATTGGGTTTGATAAAAAACTAGCCGAACTCGCTCTGCTTGCTGCGTGGAATGGCATTGTTGGTAACCCCTTAGCGGCAACAACCAAAGCCATTAAAATTCAACAACGGGGTAATCAGCAACGGTTGCTTGTAGCCGTACAAAACCCCTCGTTAGCCACAGAATTAAGCTTTCAGCTAGCCCAATTGCTTTCAAAGCTAAACAAACTAGCACCCCAAACGGGTATTACGCTACAAGGCATTGATGTTAAAGTGGGAGGCGTTTTTTAGTAACATCTATGTTCGTTTCTACTTCCCTTCGGTGCTGTTGATAATAGTGGGCTGGTGGTGCAGATTCTAGGAATGAGGAACGGACTGACGGGCGTGTAGCCTAACTACATAACCTAAGGAGTACCGCAAATGACAACGAAGATGCCCATCAGAGCGTTATTATCAACAGTAGCTAGGAAAATTTGCTTTATTCCGCCTCGCTTCGTGGGCGATTGCCTTTTTCTAGTACCGCTATTGCGTCAACTAAAAAAAGCTTGGGGAAGCACCGTTGAAATTGGGCTATGGTTGCCTCAAAATACCGTACCACTATTTGAACACTGCCCCTATGTGGATTGGATAGCCATTGCCACGGATGAGTCTCAATCGTTAATTAACACCCTAAAAAACCACCAAGTAGATACCGTTATTTTAACCCGCCATTCCGCCAGAGAAGCTTTACTATGCCGAAGAGCCAAGGTTAAAACCATCATTGGGTTTAAAGCCCAACGCCTAACCAAACGCAAATTCCTGCATTGGGGTATTGGGCTAACGCACGGGGTGCCTCATCCTGTTTTAACCAATCAACGGCATCAGCAAAGCTACCTATGGCAATTGTTAGAGCCACTCAATTTACCGCAGTTAGATAAAACCGATACCGCCCTAGAGCTATGGGTTACGCCTTCACAACAAGAAGCATTACAAACCAAGCTAGCAGAAACGTTCGGGGTATTACCGCCCCAACAAGCACCGTGGATAGTGGTGCATTGGGCAAGTGCTAGCGAAAACAAAGAGGTACCCATCGACCGCCTGACCAAAGGCTTAGCTTGGTTATTAGAGAAACACCCAACCGTTCAACTGCTGTTTACAGGCATGCCTGGCCATGCTTCAACTTACGATGCCTTTATTGAGTCTCATTTCTTTTTACAGGCAACTGCTGGCAACCAGCAACGTAGTTTTAACTTAGCGGGGAAAACCTCTCTGGTGGAATTGGGCGTGTTGTTATCGCTTTCCAAAGGGCTTATTGGGTTAGATTCTGCACCGCTACATATGGCGAGTGCCTTTGGTGTACCCAGTATTGTGGGCGTTTATGGGGCGGTTTCTCCTAACCAGTGGCAACCGCCTGTTACGCAAGGCGTTCGGTTTGA
>JAPLIO010000001.1 GCA_026389055.1 Candidatus Melainabacteria bacterium
CATCGCCAAAACGTTGAGTCAATGATAAAAGATGAAAGGGGCTATGGTCTTCTAATGCGTGATGATACATACTCACTTCAGGCGTGGCACTCCCAAAAACGAGCGTCGCCTGCGTGATTTTCTGTAGCCACAAAGCCACCGTGCGGGCATCATACCGAGGGGCGGGCGACTCCTGCTTGAAGCTGGCATCATGGCATTCGTCTAAAATAATCAGCCCTAAATTCGGCATCGGTGGAAAAATGCCCGACCTTGCTCCAATCAAAAACCGCAAATTTCCCTGCTTCAGCTGTAGCCACGCATCTAGCTTTTCACCGTGTGAAAGTTGGCTATGCCACAGGGCAATTTGTTCCCTGCCAAAGCGTTTCAGCATGCGTTGGGCTAACGCCCCTGTTAAGGCAATTTCAGGCACTAAAAGTAAGACACTTTTACCTTTAGCCAACGTTTCTTCCGCCAACGCCATGTAAACTTCTGTTTTACCCGCCCCTGTAATACCATGCAACAGAAATGGGGTAGATTCCCTATTGGGGTGGGTTAAAACGGCATCGGCTACCGCTTGTTGAGCCTCATTCAACACCAGCGGATGTTCCAACAAGGTGCCATCGTACTGATTGAGCGGACTTCTGAAAATGGCTTGTTGTTCTAGCGTGATGACGTTTGCGGTGGCTAGTTTTTTGAGGGTGGGCGTCGTTGTTTTTAAGGCGTGCAAAACGAAGGGTAAAGGCCATTCGGTTACTTGCGTTTGAAGAGAGAGGGTTTCTAGGGCGTGGGATAAATCGGTTAATCTGGCAGAAAGCTTGGGGGTGTTGGCTTTTTGTGGGTGAAACTGCACCACCGTGATGGTTTTGGCTTCAAACTGAATGCTGGGTTTAAGAAAAGAACTAGGCAGAGCGGTTAAAACCACTTGGGCTAGGGGGGTGCAGGTGTAGGTGGCAATTTGTTGCCAAAGGGCTAGTTGTTCAGGCGTTAGCAGCGGGGTGTTGCTCATAAGGCTGGTGATGGGTTTTAAAACGGGCTTACCTAGCGGTGAATGGTGGGTTGCATCCGTAGGGGAAAGGATATTCAACACAATAGCAGGTACCCACGGTTGATGCCCAAAGGAGACCGCAACTAAGCTACCGATATTAACGGCATCTTGCCACGCTAACGGGATGCTGTACGTGTAGCGTTTTTCTGCCAGTGCTTTGGTTTCTAGCAGTACCACTACTTCCACTTGCATGGCATTGGCAGGCTGGGTTATTTGATTTAGCTGTTGAAGTGGCTGATGCACGCTCATTGTTAGGGTAAAGGCTTTTTTGTTGACTTGGGTGTGTATAAGCTTGATTGTACTACAACCGAAGAGAAAACACGGCAATTTTGATATTCGTTAAATACGCTTCGTAGCAATAATGCGGAAACGTTGATAGCATTGGGCTAGAACTTCATGGGGGGTGGTATTTGACCACCCCCCAAACCCCCCGCAAAATCAAGGGGGCTCCACGCCCCCTTAATAAACCCCTCTCAAGGGTTGACTTGTTGGCTTGC
>JAPLIO010000171.1 GCA_026389055.1 Candidatus Melainabacteria bacterium
GAGGCCGAAGTTTTGCAAGTTCAGCGGAAGTTGAATACTCGTCCACGCAAGTGCTTGGGCTTTAAGACACCGTTAGAAGTGCTACATGCCGTAGCTTAGCCGTTCCACCCCTTGTGGAACACTTCTTACTTGAATCCGCCTTTCTATTTTATCATATTGAACAACTAATTTAAAAGAGCATTTCCATACTTTTGACACTTCCCCACCTAGCCTTATTGAAAAAATTGAAGGTGTTCCCCCGCAAGATATTCAGGCGGTGGTAACTATCCTATTACCGCAAGGGTTTGTTTCAAAATACGCCGTAGCCCACCGCCTACAGTGGCAGATGGAACGCTTAGAAGCGGTTATCTGCTACCTTCAGGCGGAACTATACCTTTTAACACAATCCCCTACCATCGCACTAACCGCATACGGCAGACGCTTCTTTAATCAATCATTTGATTAACTTATATGTTTAAAAAACCTATCAAAATATTAATATATATGTTAATATAATAAAGTAAAAAATTAACATATAAGGTTATTTTATGAAAAATACTCATCACATCGCTAGACGTCATTTAGATAAACGCTTTCAAACAATGTCCCCCGAAGTAGTAGCCTTGTTGACTCCACCCACCAAAGGCTGGGTAAAAGCTATTCGGGAAGCCCTCGGGCTAACCTTAGCACAATTAGCCCTAAAATTAGGGGTTTCTGCTACTAGGGTTACCACCATAGAACAAGGTGAATGCAGGGGGAGTGTAACCCTAGCCACCATGGAACGAATGGCTCAAGCGTTAGGTTGTCAATTTGTGTATGCCTTAATTCCCCATGAAAGCCTACAATCCACCGTTGAAAGCCAAGCTAAACGTAAAGCGGATGTTTTATTAAAACAAATAGGTCATACCATGCACCTAGAAGATCAATCTACCACCACGGAAGAGTTTGAAATACAACGGAAACAGTTAATTGATGACTTATTAGCGGGTAAATCCGCTAGGCTATGGGATGAGGCGTAATGGAAGAATTATTTCAAGTAGATGATGCCGCCACCCCGATAACGGACGATGAAAAAGAAGGGTTAATTCCGTCTTTCATTTCGTTTCGGCACGAACTAAACGCAATAGAACAAGAAAATATTTTAGAAGCCGAACGATGGGCTTTTACCCGAAAGCATCGTACGGTACTGGATGAACGGTTTTTACGGATGGTACATAAACGAATGTTTGGCTCTGTTTGGGAATGGGCAGGCACATTTAGAAAAACGGCTCGTAACATTGGTGTAGATGCTTGGAAAATCAGTAGCGATTTACATAATTTGTTAGAAGATGCCAAGTGTTGGATTGAACACACCACTTTTTCAGTTGATGAAATTGCGGTACGCTTTCACCATCGGCTTGTATGGATTCACCCTTTCCCGAACGGAAATGGACGCTTGGCACGGTTGGCGACGGATTTATTATTAAGACAGCTCGGTGCATCTCGGTTTACATGGGGAAGTGGTGGTTTAATTGCGGTTAGTGAAACGAGGCGATGCTATATTTCGGCACTTCGTAACGCCGATGCAGGGGATTATCGACCCTTGTTAGCCTTTGTTAGAAGCTAATTCTGCGATAACCTCGTAACGACACGACAGAAACTTTTTTGAAATTTTACGTTATACCCCGTGGTAGTGGCAGTGCCTTCAAAAAAAGTAACCTCCCCGTTTGAGGAGCCGAAGCCTAGCCTTGGGAGGTCTTATTACAATCATTATGAAACATTGCCCCTATTTTGTCAAGACTATGGACAAAACTCCACCGCCTCGATGGTGTGCTTACCATCCTGAAACAACTGTTTAATCAGTTGCCATTCTTCCTTTGTTTGGGTGGCTATAACACCCATGCTTAAAATTACCCAACCGTTGCCCCGCCTTGCCTTGAGGCGTTTTCGCCCCTGTCGATTTTCCCCCATGCAACCGACACCGCCCATTTTTCATAGCAGGTTGCTTACAGGGCAAACCGCTTCTTTTCCCCGTAGCTCCGCATTGCTTAAAAGGGTGAAGTATCGGGACATGAGGTAGATTTTCAGTTTTCATCATAGCCCTCTCCTCCCCCCCCCTAGCGGGAGGCTTGCCCTAGCATCGCTTGCCCGCCTTCATTCACGGTAACGTGTTGTACTTGAATCACCTGTTTGCCTTGGTTACGGCTTTTAATGAGGGTTTCCATTAGTGCGGTGGAAGCCCGTATGAGCTTGGTTGTTCGGTTGACGATACCGTCGTTTTGGGCGAAGGTGTTGTCTTTTCCGTTCATTCTGCTAGCGAAGGTTTGCGTCATGTGGTGGAGCGTTACCAGTTGCATTGCCATCATGCCTTCAAGGGGTGTTTGTGGTGCTATTCCGTCCATTAGTGCCAAGGCGGCGGGAAGTTGGTCTTTCCCTACAATGGCGTAAAGTTGACGGATTAGGTAGTCATTGGCTTCGGGGTTTTTGTAGCCTGTCATTTTAGCCAGTACGTCTTGGGGTGTTTGGTTTTTTTCGGGTTTAACCACGATGTTTAGGGTATTGTCGTTGGTTTCGGTGGTGGTGATTGCTTGTGCCATGGCGGAAGTTGCTCCTGTTCGGTGGGTTATAATAACGGTAAAAAACGTGATAAAATAGAGTTCTAATTGCGTCTAGTGTGGGTTGTTGCTTTAGCGTATTTTCATGCAACTTCTTTTAAGAGTATGGTCAAATGTTCCGCCTCCTCTCTTAAAAAAGTTCTAAATACGTCTACACCCTCCCACCATTAAAACCCGAAAGCCAGTCATACAGATGGTTTTCGGGTTTTAATGTTAAGAACGCCCCCTGCTTGGGGGTTTAGGGCGAACTCGTATTGACGCTTGATTCAGGTAAGCCTTTTTAGAACCTCAAGTCGTTCCTTTTTTCGGTGTTTCTATACCCTGCCCTTATTTCAAAAGGCACGACTATGGCGGCAGCGTTATCCTTTAAGGTATTTACACCAGTTCGGCTGTTGTTTCAATACGAGCATCTAAATACGAGACCACGCCCCGAATGACCACCTTCTGCAAGGCGGAAACCACAAGGCTCATCGTGTAATAGTCGGGTCTTCCCTCGTCGGTGATGGGGAGCTGAATAATTTCATTTGAAGCATTTTCTCGGTTAAATTTATTACCAGGCGGATTCAAGTAAGAAGTGTTCCACTAGGGGGAGCGGCTAGCCACTGGTTGTAGTATCTTTTTATTAACGACAATAAAAAGGAGATACACACAAATGCCCAAAGGCTACCAACAACTAACCGCCATCCAA
>JAPLIO010000165.1 GCA_026389055.1 Candidatus Melainabacteria bacterium
TAGAAGCGATAATAGCGATATGGTCTATTTGGGTAAAAAATTTCATCGGCTCTATTTCCTCAACTATTGCTTGTAAGGGTTACTGGTTTAGTATAACAAAATCACAATAAAAATGGCGGTTTTCTATGCTTCCTATTGATAGCAATCTTGGCTTGACGTAAGATAGTAGCAACGAATCTTAACCTTCCCTTTTGTAAGACTGATTTAATATGGAGACCCTTCCCTATGTCCAATTTTTCAGACCCTCAAGCCGTTTTAAAAGACGCTGAAGACCGTATGAATAAAGCCATTGCTTCAACCCAGCATGAGTTAGGCACCCTAAGAACGGGGCGTGCCAACCCAAGTATGTTAGACCGTGTTTCTGTCGATTATTACGGCACGCCAACCCCTGTTCGGCAAATGGCGAATTGTTCCATTTCTGAAGGGGCAACTATTGTCATTCAACCTTACGATAAATCTACGTTGAGT
This sequence comes from Candidatus Melainabacteria bacterium, assembly GCA_026389055.1. Classification (GTDB taxonomy): domain Bacteria; phylum Cyanobacteriota; class Vampirovibrionia; order Vampirovibrionales; family JAJTHC01; genus JACEUU01. The sequence continues at coordinate 469 of JAPLIO010000165.1, forward strand.
GCCATTGAACGAGCCATTGCAAAATCTGATTTAGGGTTGACCCCTAACAATGATGGTTCCATTATTCGCCTTAGCATTCCTGCACTTTCAACAGACCGCCGTAAAGAAATTTGCAAATTAGCCGCCAAATTAGGCGAAGAAGGCAAAGTGGCTATTCGTAACGTGCGTAGAGATGCCATGGACGAATTGAATAAACTAAAAAAAGATGCCAACTTGCCTGAAGATGAGTTGAAATCTCTGCAAGAAGTCATTCAAAAGAAAACTGATGCCCATATTAAAGAATTGGAAAAAGTGGTAAAAGAAAAAGAAGAGGAAATCTTACAGGTTTAATATGATGAGCCACCCTGCTGCTTCTGAACCCACCGTACCACACAGTGTAACGCCTTCTTCGTTACCCGCACCCAAAAGCCCTATGGCTCGGGTTAGAACGGGCGTTATTGTTGCGTTGGTGTTTTTATCTGCATTGGCTTTAGGGGGCTGGGTTTGGGCGTTAATGACGTTGGTTGCAATGGCTCAATGCTTTGAAGAACTGCGTAAAATGTTGCTGGTTCGGGAACAAACGGCTTCACGCATTGCCTTTTATTCGGCGATTGTTCCGCTTGTTATTCTCGCTCAACTAGGCAAGGTGGATTGGTTCTGGCCCGTACTGATGATGGGTTTTACGCTCAGTTGTTTTCAATGGCTATTTAAAAGCCCTAAACGTACCATTGCAGATTTAGGGGCAACCCTACTTGCCATGATTTATACAGGGTTTTTACCCCTTCACGCTATTTTAATTCGTAATTTTGATTTACACGCATTGGTTCATCACCCATTTTGGCAACAAACAGGCGTTCAGCTTTTGTTTCTAATTATTGGCGTGATTGCCTGTTCAGATATTGGTGCCTATTATGTGGGAAAAGCCTTTGGTAAGCATCTGCTTTCACCTGAACTAAGCCCTAAAAAAACCCAAGAAGGGGCTTTTGGTGGCTTAATTGCAGGGCTTATTTTTGGGCTAGGCGTTGCCATGGCGATTAACTTTCCCCTACACCATGCCTTTATTCTTAGTACGCTGTTGGTTATTTGCGGAGCGTTGGGTGATTTAGTGGAATCAAAACTAAAGCGAGAAGCGGGCGTGAAAGATTCTGGTGGCTTACTAGCAGGACATGGTGGATTGCTAGACAGATTAGATAGTTACTTGTTTTCTGTAGCTGTGGCGTATTATTATATTCATTGGATTGTACGGGAAGATGGTATTGCCAAAGAATGGGCATCCCTGCTATCCCAATTACTTTCGGGGCATTGGTGAACAATGCACGCCTCTCTACCTTCTTCTACTGAACCTTGGCAGGATGAATTTCCGTCTGAATTTGAGATGGAATTATTGTCAGAAGAGCGGTTGGCGGAAATAAACCAATTGCTGGAAAGTCTTCATGCCTGCCCAACGAACCATCCGCAGTTATACCATATGGCGTTAACGCATAGTTCTTACACGTATGAAAACAAGCTTTCGCCGTTGTGCAATTTTGAACGGCTGGAGTTTTTGGGCGATGCGGTACTGAAGTTGACTGTTTCTCAGCTACTTTACGACCGATTCCCCAATTACAGAGAAGGCGAATTAACGAAAATCCGCTCTGTTATTGTAAGCGATGCCGTACTAGCCAAAGTAGCAGACCGCTTGGGGTTGGGGCACTTCATTGTGTTTGGCATTAGTGAAGCCCGCAGTGGCGGAGCGAAAAAGCAATCAAGCTTGGCGTGTGCGTTGGAATCGTTATTGGGGGCGTTTTATTTGGATGGGCAGTTTGATACGTGTCAACGCTTGTTGGGCGATGTGTTGGATGAAGAAATTACGGCGATTGATTTAAATAAGACGAAAGATAATTTTAAGGCGGTTTTGCAGGAACATACGCAGGCTGAAGAATTGGGGCTGCCAGATTATAAAACGTTGGAAGAAAAAGGCCCTCCGCATAACAAAACGTTTGTGATTGAGTGTTGGGTCAATGAGGAAGTGGTTGGCGTGGGGCGGGGTAAAAGTAAGAAGCAAGCCCAGCAGGATTCAGCTAAAATGGCACTAATTACCCTAAACGTACTCCCTGCCGAAGAAGACGCTTCGTCGGCTAGTACCGTTTAAAAGGTTTTCTGCTTCCAAATCAAAATACGAAGCAAGCATTATTTATTAGCTTTACTGAAATTTTTAACTTCAAACCCTATGCAGTTGGAAATAGGCTGGTGCGAGCGTAGCGAAGCAGGGCAATTAGGGAGCCTCTAGCTTCCGCCCAAGCCTATTTTGAACGTGCAAGCAAACCAATCAACCCTTGAGAGGGGTTTATTAAGGGGGCGTGGAGCCCCCTTAATTTTGCGGGGGGTGTGGGGGGTGCCCAAATGGTACCCCCATGAAGCCCCAGACCGAAGCGATAACTTTAAGATTCTAACTAGCTTCCGATGGCACTTCGGCGGGCTTACCTTCGGGCCATAACCGATACCCACCGCCATAAATGGTTTCAATATAAGTATGTGCTAACTTCAGTTTTTCAAACTTCGCCCGTAAATGCCTTACATGCACCCGAATAGTCTCCACATCATCATCTGGCTCATAACCCCAAACTTCTTTCAGCAACGTGGCTAAAGAAATGGTCTTCCCATAGTTTTGAATCAAACAGTGGACAATCTCAAATTCCGTGGGGGTTAGCTTAATTAACTGCCCTTGCACGGTAATTTCTAAATTATCTGGCATTAAAGTAAAATGCCCAACCGTGCGAATTTCGCCCTTTTGAAGCGATTCTGGCAAGGCATTCGCCCGCCGTAACAATGCCCGCACCCGAACCAATAATTCAGGTAATTCAAACGGTTTGGTTAGGTAGTCATCCGCACCCACATCAAAGCCTTTAACCTTGTCTTGCACTTGCCCTAAGGCCGTTAGCATGAGTACGGGCGTATTAGCAATAACAGCATCTTTCCGAATGCGTTGGCATACGGTGTAGCCATCTACTTCGGGCATCATCAAATCCAGCAACACCAAATTAGGGCGTTCCTGTTGAACTAACGCTAAGCCAGTAACGCCATCCAAGGCGGTTTTTACGGTATGCCCTTGAATTTCCAAGTTCAGTTTTATCAGTTCTACAATGGAAGGGTTATCATCAATTACAACAATTTTAGCCATGAGAATGGGGTTTTCCTTCTAATTTTAGGGTTTTAAAAGCGAGGGTAATTTATGCTCGGTTTGCCAATTGGGATTTTCAGTTTTATAATCGGCTACAGCTCTATCTAATTCCAGCTTAAAGGCTTGAAGTGCTTCGGCTTCGGGTACTTTTTGAATGCGGTCTTCCCCACGGAAGATGTAGTACTGCCCAATGCCACCCGCTATGCCAATATCGGCTTGTTCGGCTTCACCAGGCCCGTTGACGAAACAACCCATAACCGCTACTTTAAGCGGTACATCCAGCTTGGCAATGAGGGCTTCTACTTGGCTGGTTAGCCCGTGCAAATCCACTTCGCATCTGCCACAAGCGGGGCAACTAATTAAATCGGCACCCGTTTTCCGTAAGCCAACGGCTTTCAAAATTTCATGCCCAGCTAACACTTCTTCGATAGAATCTGCTGTGAGTGAAATGCGGATGGTATCGCCAATGCCTTCGCTAAGCAACATACCTAAAGCGAACGCACTTTTAACTAAGCCTCGTTTTAGGGTACCAGCTTCGGTTACACCTAAGTGAAGCGGGTATCCACATCGGCTAGCTACTTCACGGTAGGCGGCGACGGCTTCCATGGGGTCGCTACCTTTGACGGAAATGGCAAATTGCGTGAAGTCTTCTTGCTCTAAAATTTGAGCGTTCAGCAACGCACTTTCAACTAATTGACGCACCATTTGCTTGGGGTACTTCAGTTTAATTGGTTTTTCTATAGAACCCCCATTCACGCCAATACGAATGGGCAAATTGCGTTCTTTGCATTTATGAACAACCGCTTTCACAAATTCTTTAGATGATAAATTACCGGGGTTAATCCGAATGGCGTGGGCACCGTTATCAGCAGCTTGTAGGGCTAAACGATAATCAAAGTGAATATCTGCCACTACGGGAATGGGGCTTTTGGGCACGATAATTTTCAAGGCTTCGGCGGCTTCTTTATCAGGTACGGCTAGCCGAATAATTTCACAGCCTGCATCTGCCAAGCGTTGAATTTGGTAGATGGATTCCTTCACATCTCTGGTATCGTTCACCAACATGGATTGCACGGAAATGGGGGCATTGCCACCAATGGCAACAGAACCCACTAAAATTTGGCTACTCTTCCTACGAATAACGGCTTGCGGAAACCGAGGGAAATCGCACGCTAAGGGGGCGTAAATATCGTCTACAAAACTAGCCTCTTGTGGCAAATTATCTATATTAGGTACCACGGTGGTCATCATCATCAACGGAAGGAATCCTCTACAAAGACAAATAAATTAATATAGTTGTATTGTACGACTAGGATTCACCATTGTCGATAGATTACGCCATTTTACTAGTAATATATAACGTTTTATTAATATCTTATGGCGATTTATAAAATTTCGGGTTGGCGTTCCAGCGGTAATTCAGAAACCAGCACCACGGTTTTAATCCGATGCCCCTCTAATTCCTGAACGGTGATGGTCATCCCCTCAAAAAAGATGCTATCGTTAGGTTCGGGTTCACGCCCTAGTTGCCCAAACACAAAGCCCGCAATGGTTTTAAAGTCATCTTCAGGAATGTGTAAATTCAGTTCGGCATTCAGGTCTTCAATTAAATACCGCCCCGGTACAATCCAGTGTGTTGGCGAAAGGGAAACTAATTCATCTTCATCGCCTTGTTCGTCGGCATCTTCCCATAGTTCGCCTACTAGCTCTTCCATTAAATCTGCCACAGTTACTAAGCCTGCAAAGCCACCGTGTTCATCTATCACGGCTGCCATTTGAAATTTAGACCGTTTTAAATCTTCCAGCAACGCAGTTAGCGTTTTATTTTCGGGGTAAATAGGGATATCTTTTAGCAACCCTGCTAAATTGGGTTTTAACCGCATGGCAGTGTCTTCATCTGCTAAGCATTTCAGCACTTCTCGTTCATGAATAACCCCTTCCAATTGGTCGATGGTTTCCTTGTAAACGGGCAACTTAGAATGCCGATGTTCCGTAAATAATTTGGCTACTTCTAGCACGGGCGTATCAAAATCCACCATTACCACATCTGTTCGGGGAATCATCACATCGGAAACTACTCGTTCCGAAAACGCCATCACGTTGGAAAGCATGACACCTTCTTGGGGGGCTATTACTTGCTGAATTTGCCCTTCTTCCACCAATTTATCGAACGATTCTCGCCAAGTGGCTTCGCTTTCATCCGCTTCTACTTCAACTACCACATCACGCACCCGAGGATGGGTCGATTGAATGCGTTCCTTGAGGTGGTCAATAATATCATCCATCTGCCGAATAGGAATATCGGGGTCTACCTGCACTTTTAGTTGCACAAACAGCCCACTAATGCCTTGGTCAATCGTTTTTAAATCCATAATAGAGGCCACGCCGTGGGTTTTTGAAACCACATCGCTTAAGCTTTTTTCCGTTTTACTAGAAGCAGAAACCCCTGTTAAAAACGACCGATTATAGCTAAACAGATTAACTGCCAGCACCATCAGCAAAATACCAATCACAACCGAAGCAATGGCATCAGGAATTTGAGCTTGTGTTGGGGTTAGCCACTTTGCGTGAACGCCCCATTCACCAATTAACAAAGCGAACAAGGCAATTAATGCCCCTGTAAAAGCTATTAAATCTTCAAAAAACACAAAGCGGGTGGTGGGGCTGGTTACAAACTTTACTCGTTTAAGGGCTTTGGGGAACATTGCCCAGACGGAAACTTTTTCTCCGTTGCCTGCTTCTTGCAGTACGGCGTTGGAAGCGGCGGTTAATGCCCCAATTTCAAAGAAAACGCTCAGCACCAAAATAACAATAGCCCAAGTAATATCGCCCAATTCTTTGCTTGGGTGAACAAGGCGTTCTACCCCCATGTAAACCGAAACCAAGGCACTGACAAATAAAATAAAGCTGGCTAATAATGCCCAAAAATTGGCTTCTAATCCGTACCCAAAATGGTGCGAACGGTCTGGGGGGCGTTTACCTTGAATAATACCAAATAGCAGGGTAAAGCTGTTGAAGGTATCGGCAGCGGAATGCAATCCTTCGCTAAACAAGGCAGCAGAACGGGTAATAGTGGAAGCTACCACTATTTTACAAGCTGCAATTAGCCCATTAAATAACATGGCATATAGCACGGCATTCAAGGCGTGCTTGTAGTGTAAATCTTTGGTTTTATCAATGCCCGCTGTGGTCTCTTGAAAAGTAATACCATCGGTTGAACTGACGGTGGTTTTGGTCTTCGGGGAGGCAATGGCTGAACTGGTAGCGGGTTCAGTTAGTACGGAAGCCCCTGCTTTTAGGGGGTCAGAAGGCGGAGGTGAAGAAGTAAGCGGGGCAGAAGAGCTACTGTCCATAGGGTCTTTTCGGTACCTGTTAAAATTGAAGGCTCGGTAGAGCAGTTGGGTAATGATTGTTTTATTATAAGTCAAATCAATATAAAAAGGTAGCTATTAAGAAATATCTAACATATTTAAAGGAAGCCTTGCAATTTGACAAGAAATTGAACGTTCAATTTTTTTAGATTTTATTGGAATTGTTAGTTTAAAACCACATCTAGTTGGGAACAGGCTGGTGCGAGCGTAGCGAAGCAGACCAATTAGGAAACCCTCTGGTTTTCGGTCAAGCCTGTTTTCAACGTGCGTGGGAACCAATCAACCCTTGAGAGGGGTTTATTAAGGGGGCGTGGAGCCCCCTTAATTTTGCGGGGGTATGGGGGGTGGCCAAATGGCACCCCCCACGAAGCCCTAGCTCGAAGCGATTAACCTGTCTGTATTCATTAAACAAAAAACGTTAGGTGTTAAGCATATCTGCAGGAAACCTTGCAATTTAGACAGGCTTGTGGGTTGATAGAACTATCATTATTTATGTTCATACTGTGATGGAGTCTCTAATCTCAATGAAAAATACCACTAAACCCTATATGCCCAAAAGCTACACGCCTCGTAAAAAAACAGAAGGCTTCAATGGTGGGTCTGTGCCCAATGGCTTCGGTGCAGGCAAAAAGGCTTCAAATGGCGGAAAAAATAATGCGTTGGCGACGCCTTCCGTTTCACAAAACCCCTTGCTTAACGAAGCAAAAAAAATGCTGGCTAGAAAACGCTTTGGGCAAAACTTCCTTATTAGCCAATCCGTCATTGATGGCATTGTTCGGTGTTTAGATTTAAACCCCGCTACGGATAACGTCCTTGAAATTGGCCCAGGTTTAGGGTTTTTAACACAAAGCTTACGTCCAAACGTGAAGCATTTAACTTGTGTTGAATTAGATAAACGCATGGTGGATTATTTAGCTCGGAAATTTCAATTGCTCCCTTCGAAAACATCTGAAGGCATTGATGAGCTAGACGTTGAATTCGATGCTGATGAAACAGACACCATGGCAGCGGATGAACCTGAAGAAACCCCTGCTTATATTAAAGGCGGTAACTTGTTGGAACCCATCCATGTGGAAGGCTTTAGCCTTATTCAGCAAGATATTTTGGCGTATCCGTTAGAAGCTATTCCCTACGATAAATTTAAAGTGGTGGGTAACATTCCTTATAACATTACTAGTGGCGTACTATTTAAGTTTGCGGGTGAATTAGAAGAAACCATCGTGCCAATGCGTCAAAAAGTGCAACAGCTAACCTTTATGGTGCAACGTGAAGTGGGTGAACGGATGGTTGCCCCAGCAGGGGGTAAGGCTTACAGTCCGCTTTCTATTGCCTTACAATATTGGTTTGAAGTACAGCAGGAATTTTTAGTACCCCCTGAAGCGTTTCAACCTCGTCCTAAAGTAACTTCGGTGGTTGTTAGCCTTATTCCTCGGGCAGAACCCTTGTGCCAAGTGGATGATTTAACGTTTATGAAGAAATTAGTTCGGGCGTCTTTCCAACAACGCCGTAAAACGTTGAAAAATTCTTTATTGCATGATACTGGCATTCAGCCTCAAGCGTTGGAACAAGCATTACAAGAAACGGGTATTTCCCCAATGGCACGCCCTGAAACGTTGACCATTCAACAGTTCGGAGCATTAAGTAATGCCCTTACCCGCCAATAAGACGGTTACGGTTGCTAGCCCTGCAAAACTGAATTTATCACTTCGCTTGTTGGCTCCGCGTCCGCAAGATGGCTTTACGGAACTGCACAGCATTGTCGCGTTGATAGATTGGCAAGACACGCTTTCTTTCACACGGTCAGAAGCGGTTTTATCTACGGGAGAAAATTCGCATGAAGTGGCGTTTACTTGTTCTGTTCCCTCGTTAACAGCTAACCCTGAAGATAATTTAGTGGTTAAAGCTGTTCGTCTGTTTTATCAGCAAGTGCCCTTTTCTGTTTTGCCTTCATCTTGTCGTCCAACGCAATGGGTAGTAGCATTGCAAAAAAATATCCCTTCCCAAGCGGGTTTAGGGGGCGGTAGTAGCAATGCGGCTTCAACGCTCCGTTTTTTAAGGGATTGGCATCAGGCTAAAGATGCCGTTACCTGTTACACATTGCCTGCACTACAGCAGCTGGGTAGCCAGTTAGGGTCAGATATTCCTCTGTTTTTAGCTGCAGAAACGCCCGCTGTGGTTTGTATGACGGGACGAGGCGAACGGGTAACCACCTTACCCCCGTTGGCATTGAATAGTTTGGCTGGTATTGTTTGTGTGGTTGTTAAACCAAAGGCTATTTCTGTTTCTACTCCCTTGGCATTTCAAGCACTACATAGGCAACAGGCGTATAGCCAAGTTTCTGAAATGGCTCAACTGGCTTGGTTGGAAGGGTTAATGGCTGGGGTTCCCTTACAGAAATTGACCCCTTATTTAGTGAATGAATTTGAACCGTTGGTTTGGCACTTGGAACCAGCTTTACAACCCTTAACAGAAAAATTAAAAAGCTTAGGAGCCTTTCACGCCCTATTATGTGGTAGTGGGTCTGCTGTAGTGGGCTTGTTTGAAATAGGCAAAGAACCCCACCATGAGGTGCTTAACGCCTTGTTCCCTAAGGCGGATTTTGATTGGATGAGCGTTCCATTCTTAAGCTAGACGTTGTAATTAAGCGATGTTTTTCAATAATCATATTAAAGAAAACAATCGAATTGGCCGACTGTTTTATTAATGCTTAGCATCGTTTACCTTTGAGTTGGGTTTTATGCTAATAGCCAGTATTCTTTAAAGCTCTGGGGGAAGCCATTTCCCTACATAGGCAAAATTTCAACACTTTCTTTCTTCTCAATCTCTCTCTCTTTTATTTATTTGACTTCTCTTTTTTTAAATACGAACAAAACGACATAGGGGACTTTAATTTCCAATGATGATGATGATGATGACTTCTTCTTCTAAACACCCACAGTCTCAAGGGGCTTCGTTCCAGTTATTAGGCTCTGCTGCAACATCTGAAAAAACGGTTCTTTCAGGTAAAACGACTCAAAACGCTGCGAATCCAGTCGTTAAAGGTGGCAGATTGTTAGATGGCTTTACCCCTGAGGCAGCGGGTGTGGTAACGGGTAAACCTGCTCAACAGGCGTTTGATTTTATTACTTCCAATGATGGGGCAACGGCTAGTAGCAAAACCACCAAAGCCCAATCGTTTTCAGCTGGGTTTGAACGCTTAAGCGTGAAGCAATTGCCTCGTAAAAAGCCTGAATTTACGGTAGGTGCTGGGTCTAAAGATATGTTAATTGCCACTTGGCTAACCAACTGGATTACCACGGGCTTAGCCAAAGGTACGTTGACGGAAAACCATTTATTGCCTTTAAAACAGGAAATTGCTGTTTATTTGGGCGTTAGTATTGGTACCGTTCAAAATGCTATTCGCTATGTGGAAGATGACGGCTTAGTGGAAAGCAAACAACGCATTGGTACGTTGATTCGTGGTACTTCTAACACGGAAACGGGCGAAACCACGCAAGATGAAAGCCGTGTTCGTAAACAAACGTCTAAACGAGATACGGCGGTTGTGGCGTTACAACAACACTTTGTCAAAGCGAATTTCCAAGTAGGGCAAGCCTTGCCTGCTTCTCGGGAATTGGCGAAGGTGATTGGGTCTGCCCCGAATACAACTCGCTTGGCGTTGGAATTGTTGACGGCTCAAGGGTTGCTTTCTAGCAATAATGCCCGAGGTAAAAAAGCCAATTGGATTTTACAGGCACTCCCCGCATTGGATGAAAACCAGTTGGGTTCACAAATGGTGGTGCAGACGGATACGCTGATTGACCAATTAGAGCGGGATTTGAAGCAGTTAATTGCTGATGATTACGAAGTGAACATGAAGTTGCCTTCCCACTTGGAATTGGCGGAATCGCTCAAAGTTTCTATTAAAACCGTGCATGATGCGATGCAACGCTTGGTTATTCAAGGCTATGTGCATTCTAAACGGGGGCGGTATGGTACGTTTGTTAGCCGTATTCCTAGCAACTTAATTAATGTTTCTGCTATTGAACAGTTGTTTGTGCCTGCGGAAGAACATACGGCTCCTGAATCGGCATTTTACCACTATCAACAGGCGGAAGAGCAGTTGCGGGCGTTGTTGAAAACGCAGTATAGCGTTGGGCAACAGTTGCAAGCCATGCCAGAATTGGCTGCCCAGTTGGGTGTTTCCAATAATTCGGTTCGCAGGGCGTTACAAACGTTGTCGGAAGAAGGCTTGGTTTCTTTCAAGCGAGGCAGATTCGGTGGGACTATTGTGGAAAAAATTCCGCAATAAACCGTCAACATCTACTTTTAATTTTCACCCCCCGAAGAGTCATTTCGAGATGTCTTCGGGGGGTGTTTTAGTTTAAACTAATGCCAGTTGAAGTGGTCGACTAGTGGTTTCTTGTTGCTCAAAATAAGCGGTTAAATCTTGCATAATTTTACTAGCCAAAACGTAAGCTAATTGAACTGGCACGGCATTGCCCACCATTTTATATCCATCCACTACTTGCTGATACTTAAACAAAAAGTCATCGGGGAACGTTTGAATTCTCGCACATTCCCGAACGGATAATCGCCTGTAGAGATGTTCTTTCCCTCGAGCAAAAATCCGCACGTTTTGTTCAATAAACGTCATTTTAGGGGCTTGCGGATGAATGGGTGCGTGCCGACCACCTGCTTGAATGGTAAAAGAAGGCTCATCCCATGCCCTTACTCGATTTCTTGACATGTAAATCGTTGAAAATCCACCCGTCATATATTCATGATTGCCAATGAAACACGCTTCATTGGCATTATTAGGGACTTTTGCAGGTATTGCTGTTTTCTGTAAATCTGCAATGGCATCAGTTAAGGTTAATTTCTTTTTAAATGGTTTCGGAAACTCAAATTTCAGCCCTAAATCTTCCCTATAGCCGATAAAAAATACTCGTTTTCTATCTTGAGGCACACCGTAATCTACCGCATTAAGTAGTTCAAAACTGAGTGTATAACCAGCTTCTTTCAATAAGGTTTGGATGTTTTCTAGGGCTTCACTATGGCGTGAAGCCAGCATGCCAGCCACATTTTCGGCTAAAAAGAAGAGTGGTTTTTTTGCTTTTAACAGGCGGATAAATTCGTAAAATAGTTGACCTCTCGGGTCTTCAATCCCTCTTAAAGCCCCCGCTTCGCTCCAACTTTGGCACGGAGGCCCACCAATGATACCAATACAGTCAGGAACGGCTTCCGCAGGCACATTCCGAATACTTCTTGTGTCTAATGGTGTGTGTGGGAAGTTATGACGGAAAGTAGCTTCAATGCTTTTATCGTATTCATTGGCCCAAATAACATTAAAACCCGCTTGTTCAAAGCCTTTATCTAGCCCGCCCGCTCCTGAAAACAACCCGATGATATTTTTATTCATGGCTATAATACTCCATAAAAACGGCTTCCAGTAATTGAGCAGGATTATTGGGGTTTTTAATTTTAACAACTCGAATAGAGAAGCCTTTATCTTGCGTTTCTAGTATTTTTAATGCTTGTTTAGAAGCCTCATCGAAGCTATCCCATTTTTCTTTCTGCATCAAACAAAAGAGTTTAAACCCTTCTTTTTTAGGATGGCTGGGGAGTGTTTCGTATACCTTGTTGGGGTGAGCAATATGCCACATACCCCGAATACGCAAATCTGTAATACCTAAGGGGTCTACCTTGTGTACTTTTCCTAATTCTTTGGTTTTAGCGTCAAAATCAATATCAGGTATGGTTTGGATGCCTACAGAAATAGCCGTTTTTATCTTTTCATAGATTTCTTTATCAGCGGTGTAGCAATTTCCGTATACGAACCAAAGTGTCTTTAAATCAGCACCTTCTACAGTGCCTACAGTGTAAATAATATCTTTCACATCCCAAGTTTCACAAGTGCGGCAAGCTTTGCTTATCATGGGGCTATCAGCATACAGTTTTGATTTTGGATAGGAACTATTGAGGGCTAAAGCACTATTTTTAGATTCTATTTTCTTAACTTCAATCGCATCACCACCGTGTAGCATCATATCAGGTGGGTTATTGGCGTTACCTAAATAGGAAAAAATGGCGGTGTAACGTTCTGTTTTGGTGTTGACATCTTCAGCTTGCAATGTACCAGCAAACGCATCTTTAATGTAGGTTTCTAAAGCCGTTCCCATGTGGTTTGCTCTATTTTTACCCAATGCTTGTTTTTGAGTTTGTCGTTGCGTGCTAGTAATAATGTTTTGAATGGCGATTAGAAGAGTTGAAACCATGATAGTGTACCTTTAAAGAAATTTACTATTGTCTGATAGTTATTATCTCATAATCAACGGTTATTTGGTATCTCTTAAATGAGATATTGAACCGTCTTTTTCAGATTGCTTTAACCAGAGCGATTCCACATTGTGGAACGCACCGCCAAGGGGCGTAATATCCAAGTTCTGCAATTCGGATCGTATGGCAATCAAGCTTTTGTCCGAATACAAATAAATCATCGGCAACTGGTCTGAAACCGCCCGCTGATACCCATCGTAATAAACCCGACGCTTCTCTCTATCAAAAAACTTCACGCCCTCATCAAAAGCGGTATCCACCGTCTTTTCCCAAGGCAAGCGGTCGTCAGGCGAAGGTAACGCCACTTCAGGGCGAAAATTCATAAAGTGCAACGCTGCCGTAGAACGCCACACATTCACCGCCCCGTTGGGTTCCAGCCCCCCACCAGAAAGCCCCAAAATAATGGCTTCCCACTGCCCATTATGCAATTTATCTACCAACGTATTGAATTCCATTGGTTTAAATTGCACGGCAATGCCTAGCTTTTCTAAATCTTGCTTTAGTTGCACGCCCGTGGCTTCTCTGGCAGCATTACCTGCATTGGTTAGTAGCGTAAAAGTAACAGGCACGCCGTTAGCATCCAGTAGCTTTTGTTGGGCGTTCCAGCTGAAACCAGCGGTTTTTAGCAGGGCTTTGGCCTTTTCAATATCCTGAGGATGTCCCTTGGCGAGGGTTTTATTCAGATAGACGGAATTCAAGCTTTCCGCCGTAAACAGCGGTTGCCCAATCCCCCGAAGCACGTTGCTTACAAGCCCTTGCCTATCAACAGCCCAATCCACCGCTTGCCGAAACGCTAGCGTATTAAACCAAGCGGATTTGGTAGGGTCTACCCACGGTTTGGGGTTGGGCGGAGCCGTTTTTCGTTTGGACAAATTAAACACCACAAAGGTGGGTGAATCATTCGCCCCTAAATCATACAGGGAAAATGGCAATTGCCTATTATACCGCAAACGGTTCAGCTGGGGCGGATGAAACTCTAACGCATGCACTTGCCCTTGTTCAAATTGCAACAGCAAATTGTTTTCATCTTTGGCAAACGTAACCACTTCTTTTTCAACGTAGGGTAGGCGTTTATGGGCAGTATTCACCATAAAATAATGGGGGTTACGTTTGTATTGTACTCGTTGCCCCGGTTCGTAGTGTTCCAACTGCCAAGCCCCGCACGCAGGGAAGTGTTCAGGGTGTTGTTCCGCTTCTTGGGTAGACCACAACTGGCTGAAGGCTTTTTTGCCTCTTTGTTTTAACAACGGTTCAAAATAATGAGCAGGGGCAATGGCTTGCCCTAAATTGGTTAAAAACGGAGCAAACGGCGTGGGCGTGGTAAATTTCAGCGTATAGTCATCTATCTGTTGAACCGTCGGGAATTGCCCATTGATGGTTACAACGTCTCTCAAACTGGGGTTTCCCAACCCTTCTTTAATGATGGTATTCCAAGTAAATAGCACGTCTTGGGCGGTTAGGGGGGTATTATCGCTCCAGTTTAAGCCTTTACGAAGGGTTACGGTAATGGTTTTTTGGTCAGAGGAAATGACAAACTTTTTGGCGACAGAAGGAATGCTTTCACCCGTGTAGGGGTCGGTGGAAATGAGGCTACAGGTTAGTTTTCCGCCGACCATGCCTGAAGTAGCGTCTCTCGATTCCCACGGATTAAACGTTTTAGGGCCTGTACCTAAGCTGGCTTCTAGCAAGGTACCCCCAAATTGCCCAACAGGGTAGGGGGAAACAATCACTTCATCGCCATTGGGGAGTAGGGCTTCCGTATAGTGGTGTTGGAGGGGTTTTTGCGGTGTTTGGACGGATATAACGGCTTTGCCGAGTCTGTTTTTTTCAGAATCTGCCAGTTTTTGTTGGGTTAATTGGTCAGGCGTAGGTGGTTTGCAACTGGAAAGAAAGCCTAATAATCCACCTAAAACAACTAACCCGATGATGACAGGTGAAAGAAAAACAGATTTTTTGGTGGGCGTATTGGATGGGTTCATTCGGTTTGTGAAGCTTTCATCAGAAGGAAATACCCACTATTTTATGGTTAATTTTCAACTAAAGTTAGTTGGTTTTAACCTGAAAAGTAGTTAATTTTAACCTAAAAAATAGTTGGGCAAGTTAATGCTTCTATTTTAACACGTTGGCCGCCGTTAGACTGATAAACGTGGGGGCATATTTTTCCATAAAGGTTCTACCAATGCCGTGCAACTGTTCTAAGGCTGGGTAATCGGTCGGTTGATGCACCGCCAAGCTTCGCAATACGGCGTTGGAACAAACACGATAAGCCTTGATGTTTTCTTTTTGAGCAAGATGAAACCGTGCTTCCCGAAGCGTTTCGTAAAACTGCCATTGGGCTTCCGTTAAGTCTTCTTCGCTAGGCACGGCAAGGGATTCAGCAGTTAGGCTTTTCGTTTTTTTAACAGGTTTCGTTTCGGGCGATGGTGCTTTTGGGGAACGGATTAAAAACGCAGGCGGTGGTGGTAGAGGTGTTTTTTCTTCGGCTAGGGCTGGTATTGGTTTTTTTGCAGAAGGTTGTTCGGAAAGCGTTTTTTGCCAGTGCTTTAACGTTTTTAAGCCTAACAGTGTTAAGCTAATGGGGGCTTGCGGATAAGGTTGTTCCACCCACTGATTACGAAGTAACGAGGGCATCGTTTC
The DNA here is from genome assembly GCA_026389055.1 of Candidatus Melainabacteria bacterium. Lineage (GTDB taxonomy): Bacteria > Cyanobacteriota > Vampirovibrionia > Vampirovibrionales > JAJTHC01 > JACEUU01. The sequence goes on from JAPLIO010000165.1 coordinate 15,934, forward strand.
TGCCGAAAGAGGGGCATTGGCAATGCTTGAAAAAGCAGTTTCAATTTCTTGAACCGTCGGTTCCCCGAGCCATTCCAACAGCAGTTGAAGCACCATCATTTGCTGGAACTGGGTGTGTAGCAAGGTTAATTTTTCAATGGTATTGGGTAATAAAGTCGTGTTCATACAGAAAGGCTATGGGTTAAGGGGCTAGTAATTCAGCTTTAAACGCCGTGGGCGAAGGCATGGCTATTGGAAGAGGTTCTTTAAATTGGGCATTGTATAGGTTAGCATAAGCCCCACCATCGGCTAGTAGTTGGGCGTGCGTGCCTTGTTCTACAATTTGCCCGTGTGCCATTACTACAATCATATCCGCATTCATCACGGTGGAAAGCCTGTGGGCAATAACCACCACGGTACGATTTTGCATCAGCGAATCAATCGCCTGTTGAACCACGGCTTCTGATTGGTTATCTAACGCACTGGTGGCTTCATCTAACACCACCAACGGGGTGTTTTTTAAAAACGCCCGAGCAATCGCAATCCGTTGTTTTTGCCCACCTGAAAGCAATACGCCTCGTTCACCAACAGGGGTTTCAAGTCCTTGGGGTAGGCTGTTGACAAAATCTCGTAAATAAGCGGCATCAATTGCCTGCCAAAGTTCGGTTTCCGTGGCTTTGGGGTTGGCTAATAAAATGTTTTCCCGAATAGAGCCTACAAACATGAAGTTATCTTGAAAAACAGCACATGAAAGGCTGGCTAACGATTCTTTGGTCAATGTTTGAATGGGGTGGGCATCAAACCGAATTTCGCCTTCAACCACATCATAAAGACGCAACAATAAATGGGCTAACGTGGTTTTACCACTACCTGAAGACCCTACTAAGGCAATGGTTTTGCCTGTAGGAATCAATAAATCGATATGGTTTAGCACCATCGGTAAGTCTTCACGGTATTGGAAGCTAACATTTTGGAGTGTAATGCCTGTTTCAATGGCGTGCAACGTCGCCCCTTCGGTGGGGAATTGCAGGGTGGGCACTCTATCCATCAGTTCATAAACCCGTAATAGCCCCAGATAAGAAAGCTGCAGTTGCGTGCTCATATTTCCCAAGCTTTTAATGGGGGTATACAGTAGCACCAATGAAGTAATAAACGAGGCAAATCCGCCTGCGGTCATTTCTCCGCTTTGCAGTAAGCCTGTGCCAAACCACAACACCAAGCTAATACCCAAGCCCGAAATGCTGTGCATAATAGGGGTGATGGCTCCCTGAACCGTGGCTAAACGCAACGCAATATGCCGAAGCCCTTTAATAGATTCTTCAAACGCTGCTAGTTTGGCATTAAACAAGTGAAACACCGCAATCACTCTGTTTCCCTGTAGGGCTTCTGTGTAATGCGAACTGAGCAACGACATATTTTGCAACGTGGTTTCACTCACTTTTTTCAGATATTTCCGAGCAAACGCCAAGGGAATGAAAATGGTACTAAGCACCAATAAGGCAACCGTTGCCAGCTTCCAAGAAATACTTAATAGCGTTAAGGAAAGCCCAATAACGGAAAATGTTCGTACCAGTGAAGACTTCAACATATCCGTAACGCCATTAATGGCTAAATCTACATCGCCCCCAAAGCGGGCTAAAATATCGCCCGTATTGGAACGGTCAAAATAGGCGGGTTCAAAGCTGAGCAGTTTGGCGTAGAGGTCTTTTTTAACTTGAGTATTCAAACTAACGTTTAGGTGGCAATATAGTTGAAAGCCCCTTGGGTGCACATAAAAATAACAATCCCCAGCGGAATCATCCAAGCGTTTTTCAGAATATCCACACCCGCTGGCAGAAACGAAATAACCACGCTGGTAAAGGGCTTTGTCCATAGCGGAAAGCCTTCAAACACTTGGGAAATGCTTTTATGTTCTAGTACTAAATCTAAATAAATTTTAATACCCAACGGCATCAGGGCATCAAAAATACCCACCAGCGAAGCCGCCGTCATGGAAATGATAAACATCCAGAAAATCGTTTTAAAATAAGGCCACAACCGCATATACGCCCGAATACTCTGGAAGGCGGGTTCTTTTTCGGGTTTAGCGGGCAGGGAAGCATTAGTAGGGAATGACAAACGATTAGTCTTTCTGAAACCTTGTAATATATATTGATAGCATAAGATAAAGTTACCGTTGACTCAAGAGCTTACTGAAAAAGCCTTCATTAGGCGTGCTAGCGTTGTTACTTGCGGTACTCCCTTGGTTATGTAGTTTTGGCTACACGCCCGTCAGTCCGTTCCGCGTGCCTAGCTATCTCATCCTACTGAAATCTTTTTCCGCAACCTCCTAAGCAATTCATTATTTTTGTGATAATTGTTTGCGTGGCTTCGGGTTTAGCTAACCGAAGGGCATGGTTTTTCATGGTGGTTAATGCTTCAGGTCGTTCGATTAACCGCTTTACTTGGCGAACCAAATTTTCCGCCGAACAAGCGGCATCTAGCAATAAAATACTCGCTCCCTCTGCTTCGCTTAGCCGAGCATTCGCTTCTTGATGATTAGCCGCTGCGTAAGGGTAAGGCACCAAAATAGAAGGCGTTCCACTTAAATACAATTCCGAAAGGGTTAAACTGCCTGCACGGCAAACGGAAAAATCTGCTACTGCCCACAGGGCATCCATCCCATTAAAAAAGGGTTGGCAATGGTAAGCCGAAGCTATTTTTTCAGCTGTTTCAGCCTCCCACCCCGTGGTAGAGTGTGCTTGATAAAGCGATTGCGTTTCTTCCCATAATTTATCGCCACATTGATGAATTACTTGCAAATTACAGTCTGCTATCAACTGCGGTAAAGCTTGAACCACGGCTTTGTTGAGCGTTCTAGCCCCTTGAGACCCGCCCACAATAACCAGTGTTAGCTTTTCAGCAGACCAGCCTGCTAAGCCTAATTGGTGAAAGGCTTCCGTTTTTGAAAGCGAAGTAAAATTGCCTCGCAACGGGTTGCCCGTAAAGGTATAGCGGTCTTCTGGAATGCCTAGCCCTTTGGCTCTGTTGGGGAATGCACCCGTTACCCCAGCAGCCCACCGAGCCATCAATTTATTGACTAGCCCAGGTACGACATCGGGTTCATGAATAAAATAGGGAATATGGAGTTGTTGGGCTGCCGCCAAAACAGGGGCTGCTACATAACCGCCCGTGCCAATAACTGCCGTGGCATTAAAGGCTTTTAGTTTTTGTTTGGCTTGTTTAATGGCTTGATTGAGTGCCCACAACCAGCCCAGCAACTTGAACGGATTCTTCCCCCTTGGCATACCCCGAAACGGCACGGCTTCAAAGGGTAAGCCCGCTTCTGGCACTTTTTTAGATTCCAAACTATCCGCATTGCCAATATACAATAACGCTTCAACGTTGGGGTGATGTTTTAACGCATCTGCCAGTGCCAGTGCGGGGTAAAGGTGTCCGCCCGTGCCACCGCCTGTTAGCACAATTCGATGCGTTGAAGTAGCTTGTGATGTTGTTTTAGGGGTTAGCGTTTCCATTGCAGAAGCTAGATTCCTTTAGCGTTTTCTTGAGCCGTTAGCAGGGCTTGTTGTTCTTTGGCGGTTTGTTGGGAAATATTCATTAAAATGCCAATCATGCCCAGCGTAACCAACACGGAAGTACCCCCGTAACTAACCAATGGTAACGTAACCCCTGTTACAGGAAATAGCCCTGTAGCCACACAAATGTTAATAACTGCTTGAATAATAATGACCCAAGTTAGCCCAAAGGCTAGCAACTGACCAAACGCATTTTGGCATTGCATGGCGATATAGAAGCCTCTAACCGCTAACCATGCGTATAGCCCTAACACTAAGCACGCCCCTACAAAGCCCATTTCTTCAGCCACAACGGCTAAGATGAAATCCGTATGTTCAAAGGGTAAGAAATAAAGCTTTTGAATGGAATTACCAAACCCCCTGCCAAAAAATCCGCCCGAAGCAATCGCATAATAAGATTGAATGATGTTATAGCCCACGTCTTGCGGGTCTTTCCAAGGGTCTAACCAGCCTACAACCCGCTTGAGTTGATAGGGGGTATTTTGAATTTGAATCCACACAAAAATAAAGCCTAATGGTAAACCAATAGTGAAGCAGGGTAAGGCTAGCCCGCCAATAAATAACATACTTAACCAAGTAGAACCCAGCAATAGGGAAATACTCAAGTTGGGTTGTTTGAAAATTAAGCCAATCATCACCAAAACCACCAGTGAAAATTTGCCTACCAAGCCCCATTTATTTTTCAGTTGGCTTAACGCCGTTGCCATCAGCATAACAACAGCGGGTTTGGCTAATTCAGAAGGCTGAAACTGGAAAGGCCCTAAGGGCAACCAGCGTTCACTACCATTGGTGGTTACGCCTTGGGCTAGGGTTAAAAATAACAAGCCTGAAACAATTAAGCCAAACGTCCAAGCGATGCTTTTAAGCCGTTGATACGGAAATTGAGCCATCCACCCCATCATACCGATGCCTATAACCACAAACACCAACTGCTTTAACACTTGGCTAAAGGCATTACCACTAATCCCCAGCGAATAATTCGCACTGGCACTAAATAGGGCTAACAACCCGAACACAATAATGCTATAAGTAACCCATAGTAGCTGAGAATCCGTCCCTTGCTTTAGTAAAAAACCCCCACTAAAGTACTGCAACAGCTTGATAACCAACGGCATTGTACCGACTCGTTTTTTGAACGCTTTTTTAAGCCGCTTATTTTTTGCCGTGTAAGCCATTAAAGAACGACCTCCGTGGGTTGGGATGATAAGGGGGTAATAGGGGCCGTTTGCCATGCCAGCACTTGCTGTTTAAAGGCGTTGCCTCTGGCTTCAAAATGCTTGAATTGGTCAAAACTAGCCGTGGCCGGGGAAAGCAACACGACTGACTCTTTAGCGGATGTTTCTAACTGGGTTAACGCCAAAGCAACGGCTTCGGGCTGGGTGGCAACACGGTGAATAGTGCCTTCAAACCCAATGGCTGTTAAGGCTTCTTGAAAGCAAGTTTGGTCTGCCCCATTTAAAATAACGATTTGGCAGTGGCGTTTAACGGCAGATGCCCATGCTTCTAACGGCGTTCCCTTGGCTTTTCCGCCTGCAATTAAAATGACGGATTGGGCAGGGAAGCCTTCCAGTGCTTTCATGCACGCTTCAGGGTTGGTGGCTTTGGAATCATTATAAATTTGCCAATCTGGGTGGCTGGGCAAGAAAACCCGTTCACACCGATGTGCCACGGCGGTGAATGTTTCAATGCCTGCTTGAAGTGCCGTAGCCGAAACGCCCTGCAAATGGGCAATACCCACGGCAACCAATAAATTTTCTAAATTATGAGACCCCTTTAGCTGAAACCCCTCTACCGTGCAAAGAGGCTTCACTTGTGGGGCTTCCCGAAGCCAAACAGTGTTGCCTTCAATCCACAAGGCAGAGGTTGTTGATGCTAGCAATGGGTTTTCAGGGGTTAAGCTATAAGCCAAAACCGAAGCGGTTGTTTCCGCAATCCAACCTTTAGCAGTAGGGTCATCAGCGTTTAAAACCACCCACGGTGGGGCTAGTTTTCCCACAAACAAGGTTTTCTTAGCCTGCTCATAGGCTAGTAGCCCGCCATGCCAATCGAGATGATCAGGCGTGAAGTTGGTGAACCCCGAAGTGGCTAAGTGTGCCAAGGTATCGCTGTATTCTAGCTGGTAGGAGCTGAGCTCCATTACGGCATAGGTTGTGGGTTGTGGGTTTTCTTGTGTTAAGGCGTTTAAAACTACCGTGGCTACAGGCAACCCAATATTCCCACAGGCAACTGAAGAAAGTCCGCCTTGTTGCAGTAGCCACTGGGTTAAGGCGGTAACGGTGGTTTTTCCATTTGTGCCAGTAATGCCCAAGCTGATGAGTTTTTCCGAAACAATTTGTTCTAACGCCCATGAAACTTCCGAACAGACCCTAACGGTGGGCTTTTGGGCTTTTAATTGTTGAATAATAGGGGCTTTAATGGGAATACCTGGGCTAACGACGACGGTTTGGGCGTGCGTTAAGCACTGTTGCGAATGCCCACCTGTTTCCAATGTAACAGTCGGTAGTTGAGCGAAGGCATCTAGTAGTGCGGGGGCTATTTTTTCTGGTAGGTTAAATTCGCTGACCAAAATAGCGGTATAACCCAGATGGTTAGCTAGTTGTGCCACTGCCAAGCCTGAGGTGGAAGCCCCTAGAATGGTTAAGTTTTTTGAAGAGGTTGGCATACCAATCAGCAAGTATTTCTAGCAGGCAACAGGAGGAAAAAATGGTCATAGTGCCCTTTTATTGTAGCCTAACAAGGGTATCAAGACAAGGGAGTGCCTTATTTTTTTAGGATAGTAATTTTAGTGCTTTATGGTATCATTTTTTGGTAGAGGGTCTAGCCTAAGCGTTTCGTTCAATATTTTGGATCATAAGGAGTAGTTTTAATGAAAATGATTGCAGATTTATGTGTGGTTCCTTTAGGGGTAGGTGTTTCTGTTAGTATTTATATTGCAGAATGTGAGCGGGTGTTGTTAGCCAGTGGGTTAAATCATCAATTACATGCTTATGGTACGAACATTGAGGGCGATTGGGATGCGGTAATGGCGGCGATTAAGGCTTGCCATGAGGCGGTGCATGCGATGGGGGCACCGAGAATTACCACGACGTTGAAAATGGGGACTCGGGTAGACAGAGACCAATCGATGGCAGAGAAGGTTTCCAGCGTTCAGGAAAAAATGTAGTTAGTTTCTTGGCGTTGTTTTATAGCATTTGGATGCCCTTGGTGTTTTTTTGCCGACCCAAGCCCATAGGGCTTTACTTTGGGGGGCTCGCGATCCCCCCTAATCCACCTTCACCACGGCGTACGGGGCGGGTTTACTGCAGATGCCCACAATGGCATCATGCACGGCTAGGCACCCATTACTACCCACAATATCTATCTTCCGCTGGCTAATATCTAAGGGCTTACCAAACCAATCGGTTACACGCCCACCCGCCTCGGTAATCAACAAAACCGCTGCCGCAATATCCCAAGGCGAAAGCCGAAGCTCCCAAAAGCCATCCAGCCTCCCCATCGCTGTATAAGCCAAATCCAACGCAGCTGAACCTAACCTGCGGACACCATGGCACTGCTCCATAAACCGCAAGAAATACCCCATATTATCGTGCGAAGTCGTCTTGCTATCGTTGGGGAACCCTGTAGCTAATAACGATTGCCCTAAACTTTTAATGCTACTAACCCGCAACGCTACCCCATTGAGGTTCGCCCCTTCGCCCTGAATGGCGGTAAATAATTCGTTGGTAATGGGGTTATAAACCACGGCTACCACGGGTTGACCGTCTACCATATAGGCAATGCTAACGGCACATTGCGGAAAGGCGTGGGCGAAGTTGGTGGTGCCATCAATGGGGTCTATCACCCAAGTGTGGCTTAAATCAATGGCGTGGGTTTCTTGAAAACTTTCTTCGGTTAAGAATAAATCTTCGGGGAAGGCTTCTTGTAGATGGTCTAAAATCAGAAAATCGCAGGCTTTATCGTAGGCGGTTACTAAATCTCGTTGGGTGGCTTTGGTTTCTACGGCACAGGCTTTAGAAGGGCAAACGAAGCGTTCGTGGAATTGAAGCCCTGCTAATTTGGCAACGGTAACGGCTACTTGCAACCGATGTTGCAGGGTTTGTTTAGAAAGGCTCATTATCATCAATCCTCTACCTTAAAAAATAGACCTCTTGCATGACTCGATATCTGGGGCATCTTTTTTGTCATTTACGGTACTCCCTCAGGTTAAGTAGTTAGGCTACATGCCCATCGGTGCGTTCCGCATTCCTCAAATCTGCACCCACCTATCAAGTCATGCAAGAGATTTATTGTAACACGGCATAAAAAAAACCTGTAATTGAAAAAACCTTCAACTACAGGGGGGACATAGGCTATAGGGTGTGTGTTTCAAGGGAAAATTAAACAATTTCTCTCTTTTTAGGTTGAGGGGTAATGGGGTAGTTGTCCCTCAACAGGTTAATAAAAACAATCTATCTACCTAAATTGCGTTTGTAACTGAATTGTTACAACGCTAAATGAAAACAACCCCCTCTGGCTTCTATTTGAAAACCAAAGGAGGTTAATCTATATGAACTGTCATTCCGAGCGAAGTCGAGGAATCTCCTTGCCGTCTAGGGAGATGTTTCGACTACGCTCAACATGACAATATCATTTAAGTTTTTAGTAGAACATTAAATCGCCACCACGCTCAAACGCACGCATTTCTTTCCAAGGCGTATGGTCTGGTGTTACGGGGCGTTTTGTTGGTACAAAGCTTGCCATTGGTTTTAATTTGCCAATATGCCGAGGCATTACAATACTGCTAGCCGTTGTGTTGTAAACCTGCCGTGTGTGGAAAGTAGTTGCTCTGCTATTATGGCTAGGGGTTGGTGCCATACCATTACCATGGTCAGCTGCCCACTGGCTATCATGTCCTTTGGTGTATAAATCCGGCGTTTCTTCCATGTAAGTGGTTTTGGCTTCATCTACCATTTGACGAAATGGCTTACCTGAAGTGGTTTTTGATGGAGTGCTGGCTTCTTCACCTTCCATTGCGGTAGGTGCTTCGGCTTCCCATGGGGCTTGGCTCATTAAGGTATAGGCTGGTTGGGTTTCTTCAGCTTGGGCAACCATGGTGCCAACGTTTACGGAACAGATTAGTGCTAAAACAAGTGCAGAGAGGAAATGAGATTTTTTCACGAAATAAGGTGTCCTTTTCATCCATTCAGTAACGAAGATTCAGTCAATTAGTCAGACCATTTGATAGTCTAACTGTCGATAGGTATCCTTCGTTTCTTTAATGAAAGATGAAAAAGTTTCGTTAAACGGCAGAAACTGTTACAGTTTGTAACAAACACTGATGAATCGTTTGCAAAGCCCGTGGGTGCATAGCAAGGGTAACATGGTCTATCGCCCAATCATCTAACAAATGGTTAAACACCATGCCATTAGGCAGTTGAGGCTTTAAAAATGCTTTGCGAAACGGCACTAAAAAATCCCATGTGGTAACAATACTATGGTAAACAACCCCAGCCCCTTGTTTTACTAAGTTACCATTCCACCGAATCAGTTCATCAAACACTTTGGGAATGGGTTTCCCAACATTTCTGGGAATCCAGCCATTTTTGAGGATTTCAACGCCATCGGCACCCAAGAAACCTGAACCTAAGGCAATCAGCGTTTTAATGGGCGGATTCTTGCCTGCATTTTGTAGCGTGTTAATTAAATGTTGCGTAACAATACCACCCAAAGAATGCCCGATAACGTGGACTTGAGGCACATTATGCCGTTGCATAATATCTGCTAGTTGGGTATAAACCGCCTCGGCGGATTCTGCTACTTCAGATAAACCTTGATTAGGCAGGGTTGCCACATAAACGGGATAGCCTAGCTGAGAAAAATAATCCACCATGGCTCTAAAAAAGACGGGCGGTGTATTTAAACCCGGTACAATTAAGATAGGTAGCATGGGTTCTTTTTGCCCATCGGTAGCCTGAATGATAGCAGGAACCGATGAGGCTAGGTTCGTTTCTTCAGCAACGGGATGTTCTGCTGATTTTGCCCCTTTATCTTCTCGTTCAAAATAGGTTTCTTCTACGGCTTTGGCAATGGTCGGCACGCTTTTGGCAACAAAAGCCCCTCTGCGGTTGAGGGCGTAATAATCTTGTCTGTTCTGTGGGGAAAGCGTGAACATGCGTAACAGAGCCACCCCATAGGCAATGCACAACGCCCACCATTGGGGAATCCGTCGGCGTTTGTTGGGGGGTACCCAATCGCTATTCATGTAATCTGTAAAATTATTGGCTTCTTGTTTGATGAGTTTGCGATGAATGGGCGAAAGTTTCATAATTGCCATAGCAAACATACTGCCTGCGGTGGAATACATCCAGTTTTTAGGCTGGGCAGGTAGTTTTTTCCATGTTAGGCAAGTTAATCGCCAAATCGTGCTGAAAGACGATGTAAAAAATGAAAAAATAGTCGATAGACTCAAGATATCACCAAGGCTTTGGCCACATTATGGTAACGAAAGTGCCACACTGTACTATAACACGGTTTGGGGAAAATTTATCAAATTTCAATAAAAATTTACGTTTATCTGCGGATTTCATATCAACCCAAAGATTGAATAGCGTATTGAATGTAGGGGCGTGATTTATCACGTCCGCCCCTCAATCCCCAAACGGATGCGATAAATCGCACCCCTACAATTTTAGACTCAATAATATTTTGAATGGATTTTACAACCCCATTACTGCTTTTTAACAATGCTCATGGCACTAGAAATTAGGCTACTAATGTTGCTTAAATCCGCTGGTACAATCAGTGTGGTGCCTTCTTTGGCTAAGTTTGAAAATGCGGCAACGTATTGTTCGGCTACCTTCAATTCCACTGCTTTCGCCCCACCATCGGTTGCGATTGCTTTCGCCACGGTGCTAATCGCTTCGGCTGTAGCGGTTGCCACTACTCGGATTGATTCCGCATCACCCATCGCTTTGTTAATAACGGCTTGCTTTTTCCCTTCAGATTCGGCAATGGCAGCTTGCCGCTCCCCGTTGGCTCGGTTAATTTGTTGTTGCAAATCGCCTTCTGATTGAGCGATTTTTGCCCGTTTTTCTCGTTCGGCGGTTAATTGCAATTGCATGGTTTTCAGCACGATATCGGGCGGTGTAATATCTTTTACTTCATAGCGAATTAGCTTGACGCCCCACTCTTCAGACGCTTCATCTAGCACGCTAACTACGGCAAAATTGATGGTTTGACGTTCTTCTAATAGGCGGTCTAGTTCTCGTTTGCCCACTTCTGAACGGAGTGTAGTTTTGGCTAATTGCTCAATGGCGAACCGAAAATCAGAGGTTCCGTAGGAAGCCAGCTTGGGGTCGGTAATTTTGTAGTAAAGAATCCCGTCAATGTGGACTTGGGTGTTGTCTTTGGTGATGCACACTTGGGGTTGCACGTCCATGGGTATTTCTTTTAGGCTATGCACGTAGGCAATTTTATCGACGAAGGGAATGACGAAGTGCAGCCCTGCGTGCAGGGTTTTTTGGTACATCCCGAAGCGTTCAATCACGTAGACGGTTTGTTGTGGCACAATTTTCACAATGCTACTTAGCACCCATACTGCCACCCCTGTGGGTATAACCCAAGAAAAATCAGCCATTACAAACAAGCTCCTTATTTTTAAAAACGATAATTTAACAGATATAATTTATTGCCATGATACCATATTTTATAAAATTATGGAAAGATCTTCTAATTGTTCGCATTTTATATTGACAAAGCTCGCTTTAATCGCTATACTATCAATATGATTAAAGTATTATTTACAAACACCGCTATTAAACAACTAACCAAAATACCGCCACTCATTGCCAAAAAAGCGTTGGCTTGGGCAGCAGAGGTAGAGAACAAGGGGCTACTGGCTTCAAGGCTTATTAAAGGAAAGCATGACGAACCCTTGAAAGGCAAACGCCAAGGACAACGCTCCGTAAGACTAAATAAACAATGGCGATTGATTTATAGCGAAATAACGCTTGAAATAATTAGACCTGTTACATGGCTCGATAGGTGGGTGCAGATTCTAGGAATGAGGAACGGAGAACCGCAGGTGTACACTTTAGTACATGAGGATTCGAGTACCGCAAATGACAACGAAGATGCCCCAGATATCGAGTCATGTAACAGGTCTAGTGAAATACAGGAGATTATCCCCATGATTATAGAACCCGCTAAATTAGATAGCCTCATGGAACAATACCCTGAAGGCGTACCCGCTGAAGCATTATTTGAGGCGATTGGTTATCAACACCAAGAAGCTTCTTTGGGTAGTATGATGAGGGAATGGCGACAATGTGAGGGCTGGACTTTAACTGAAACGGCTCAAAAGCTGGGTATTTCGAAGCAATTTTTATCGGAATATGAACGAGGTCATAAATTACCCTCTATCAAAAAAGTAATTGAAATAGCCACAACCTTTGAAGTAGACCCTGCTTCTTGGCTGAAATTTCGGCTACAAGATGAATTACGCATGAATGGGTATGATGGCACGTTGGATATTTTTAAAATCGCCTAAAAACCCCTTGCACACACGCCGTGTTTCACTTACTGTATTAAAGAGACATTAGGGTTGCTTTGCCTTCTTTTATTAGAAGCACTGCACTATTAACCCACCAGCCAGTCGGTTAATAGACCACTATTATTATTTTGACCGTGCGCTACTGGAACTGCCCTGCCCTGTATCACGCTCCGCTTTTACTTTGTAAAAGTGTCAATTCAGAAAAGAGATACCCCTCATGATGAGTCATCATCCGTTAATTGAAGAAATTAACCAAGAATTCCTAAAAACAGACCGCCCCAGCATTTTCCCTGGCGATTCTGTGCGTGTAAACGTATTGATTCGTGAAGGCAGCAAAGAGCGGGTTCAAGCCTTTGAAGGCGTGGTTTTGGCTAAACGTGGCGGTGGTATTAACACCACGTTTGTTGTGCGGAAAGTATTCCAAGGCGTTAGCGTAGAACGCTCGTTCTTCTTGCATTCACCTAAAGTGGAAAGCATCAAAATTATTCGCCGTGGTAAAGTGCGTCGTGCAAAACTTTACTTCTTGCGTGAACGGATTGGTAAATCTGCCCGTATTCGTGAAAAAACCACGGGTTACGCAACCATCAATAAATTTGGCAACATTTTGTTGGCGAACCCTACTACGCCTAAAAAGTAGACTTCTTTTTAAGAAAGCTCTGCAAAAGTCTCCATAAGGCGTGCTAACTTCGTTATTGTGGTACTCATTTCGGTTATTTACTATTTGTAAACGCCCTTATTGCGTTCCTCATGCCTCGTTATCCCATCCTTCTGAAACCTTTTGCAAAACTTTCTAAACCCATTAAAAGTGCGGGTGGATTATTCAATCTCTTCCCGCACTTTTTTTCACTCCCGAAAAAGGGGCTTTTCTTTACAATGATGATGATGACACAACAATTGAGCGAAACCAAAACCCACGCCTCGCATAGCGTACAGTGGTACCCAGGGCATATCGCCAAGTGGGACAAACAACTGCTCGAAGCCCTCAAAAAAGTCGATGTAGTCATTGAGGTGCTAGACGCCCGCCTACCGCTGCTTAGCAGACATCCCGAACTCAATTTACGCCTAGACCGCAAACCCATTATTACCGTCCTCAACAAATCCGAATTAGCAGACCCTGAAGCCACAGAAGCGTGGCAACAGTGGTTCAAACGCTTTGGCTGCGGACCTACCGTGCTGTTTGACGCCCACCACGGAGCGAAATATCGCAATAAATTGATTCAAGCTATTGCCAGTGCAGGAGCGGAAGCCGTGGAAAAATGGCAAGCTAAGGGGCTAAAAGCCCGCCCCGTGCGAGTGATGGTTGTCGGCATGCCCAACGTGGGTAAATCTAGCATTATTAACTGTTTGGTCGGGCTGAAAAAGGTCAAAACGGGGCATAAAGCTGGCGTAACCCGCACCTCCCAATGGATTCGGATTCATCCGCAAGTCGATTTACTCGATAGCCCGGGCATCATCCCCCCCAAGCTGGAAAGCGATGAACAGGGGCATTGGCTGGCACTGGTTAGCTCCATTGGCGAAGCGGCGTTTGATGAAGAACGCGTCGGTTTATTCATTTTGCAAGCACTCCAACAACGGTATCAAGCCTTGCTACAAGCCCATTTCGGCTTCACGACTGAAAGCCTCAACACCCCATGGACGCTGGAACAAATTGGCGTGCAAAAATGCCTGCTAAAACACGGCGGTGTGCCAGATGCTAAACGGGCAGCCCAAGTGCTTTTGCGGGATGTTCGGCAAGGCAAAATAGGACGGCTCACCTTTGAAGCACCCCCTGCCTAACCACCCCCTGTTTGAATTCGACGAAGCCCACTGCCCACAAGGCTTGTGCCTGTTTGGGGTAGATGAAGTGGGGCGGGGTAGCCTAATGGGACCCGTAACGGCAGGGGCTTTTTCGTGGAAGTGCCTTGAACAAGCCACACCTGAAGACCTACATCTGCTGGGCTTTTTGAACGATTCTAAAAAACTTTCGCCCGCCAAACGAGCCGCCTTAGTGCCTGTTTTGCACCGTTTGGGGTGGTGGGGTATTGGCGAAGCGAGTATCGAAGAAATTGCGGCGTTAAACATTCAGCAGGCTTCTTTTTTGGCGGGTTGGCGAGCTATACAAGCACTGGAAACCCAACAGGGGCGGGCTATTTCGCCTAGCACTCATTTTTTGTTGATGGATGGTCGGTTGAAATTGCCGCAGTACCCCCTAAACGCCCAATTGGCGGTGGTTGGGGGCGATGCTCAATCTGCGGTGGTGGCGGGGGCTTCTATTTTAGCGAAAGAATACAGGGATGCTTGGGTAAAGCAGGTGGCACAGGGCTTTTCGGGGTATGGGTGGGAACGCAATATGGGTTATGCCACGGCGGCACATCGGCTAGCCATTCAGCAATTGGGCGTTACCCCCCTCCACCGCCCCAGCTATAAACTGGGGTAAATCCCGTTTCTAATTAAACCCATTGTAGCGGAATGCCTGCTTTTTTCAGCTGTTCGTTCACTACCGCTTGCACCCAAACTTCCGCAATGCCCCCCAAGGTTAACGCTATTTGATGTGCCAATTTTAAAGTAGGCAACCGCCTGCCTGCTTCATAATCGCAAATGCGTTGTTTTACTGTACCCAATTGTTGGGCAATTGCTTCTTGGGTTAGGTTGTGTTCCGTGCGATACGCTTCCAACAACGCCCCAAACGTTAGTGCTGGCAAGCCTAGTTGTTGAAATAATTGCTGGCTACCCGTTGAAGCAGTCGATGGAGTTAAGGCATTTTTAGTAGGCATGAGGGGTTAATTCCTCCAATTCTATGAGGGTTTTGCTGTGTTCACAATAAATAAGACGCCATTGTTGATTGAGCCGAACGCTTCGTTGCCCGAGGCGTTTGCCTTTCAGCGGTTCATCGTGAAAACTAGGGCGTTTTCGGGTTTCGGCAAGCCCCAATAATTCCACTGCTGTAGCCCATTCTTGAAATTTGGTAACAACCTGCTTGGGTGCTTTGGTAATATCTTTTTTAAATTGCTTGGTTGTTAAAAAATCCAAAATACGCCTCCTAATACTTACAGTTTAACCATTTTATGGTTACTTGTCAACCCTAATAAACAAGAATAGGCTCTTCATCGTAAAGTTGTTCAGCTACTTTTTTCGCCTTTTGTAAAAGTTGTCAGCTTTTTAAGCTTATGATAGTATGTATAAATTAGTACCTTAATAAGGAATAGATAATGACAACATTAGATTTTTCGGAATTTTCAGATTCTGCCAAATTATATTATGGGCAATTGTGTAATTCAAAAAAGAAAAACTTCCTTCCTGCAGTGCTATTATGGTTTTTTACTGGTGGTTTGGGGTTACATCTCATTTACATTAATAATTACAACCTGACTTCTTGCTGGGTTATATTTACAGTGATTTGCGTTTTTTTCCCACCTCTTTTTATTCTATGGGGGATCTTATTGTTCCTTCAAGTCTTTTTCTTATTTAGCTGGATTGAAGATAGAAATATAGCTATAAGTAAAGAATGTTATCAAGATACCGTTGTTATGTTTTCAATTCAACCTAGCCCAAACCTACTGAATGTGAAACCTGATGACCCACAACCTGAAGGCTTTTACAGCACTTTAAACATACCATGGGATAGCCCTCTATAGTATGTTTTAGCCTTTTGGACGGTAATCCACCAGAAGCTTCTACCACGCCATTATTTTTGTAGGGGTGCGATTTATCGCATCCGTTTCAGGATTGTGGGGCAGACGTGATAAATCACGCCCCTACAGGTTCAAAAATTTTTTAAACTACTATAAATAGCTTCCCACCAGTAGGAACGACCATCGCATTTGCCCTGCAGCTGCCGATGCGTTCCGTCCACCAGCGGGGCAAAAAGAACATCCCGCCGTCAATGCCCGTAGTGGCATAGGCGGGTGGCTTTTTGGGGGGATTTTAGGGGGTACCCCCCTGAATTTGTGGGGGGTGTCGGGGGGCTGTCAAACGACAGTCCCCTGACGAACCAACCAGCTAAAGCAAGAAACGACAATCGATTATAGAACACGACATTTATTAACCCTACCCATTATCTCTTAATTGCCGAAGGGCGTCCCACGGTGCGTGTATTTTTAGCCAGCGGGCTAGGTCTTCGGGTACTCTCATCCGCACGGTAGGGTCTTTTTTCGGTCTGCCTGCACGAGGTCTGCACCCCCCACGCTTGGTATGAAATTCGCTGTAATGGCAGTTATTTTTCAAATTGGCTTGTATGCCCACTGCCAACAGTTGCTTGTAATGCTCAAGGGCATCTTCGGCGGTTCGCCCAATGCCTATTTTCCTAAAACGGTAATGAGTATAAATAAAACTAAGCGACCGCTCATCCCACCACGGTTTTAAATCGCCCACTTGTTTAAGTGTTTTCTCAAGAAAAATTTTCACAGTGTCGGAAACATCATCCCAATTGAAAAGGGTTAGGTCAGGAAATCGTCTAAACATAGTTGGTAAAAATCCTTTCGTTAGGTAGTGGATTGGGGGGTTGATAGTTGTCCCAGTAATCATCTATATGCAGAATAAAAGGTTCGGGTCAAATAAACATGAATATGAGCCCAATAATCTAATTTCTTTGTCGATGC
>JAPLIO010000031.1 GCA_026389055.1 Candidatus Melainabacteria bacterium
TATGGTGCCGTACGAAAGCCACGCAGCCGCAAGGGCAATCGTACCTTCGTTGGTGGAAAAAACGCTGAAGGCAGCGGCAAAAAGCGAAAAGTTTAACGGTGATGATGACGTCGTTTTTTATGCGTGCCGATACCTCAATACTGAAAACAAATGTGGCGTCTATGAAGACCGTCCGCAATTTTGCAGAGATTACCCTGATAGTCCGTTTTTGGTTATGGCTAGCGGGTGTGCCTTTGAAGGGTGGAGTACCCAATGCCGAAGCAAATTTAAGGCGATGGAAGCCGAAGTGGAAAACTTACAGGCGTTGCAGGGTAGTTTGAATGCGTTGCAATCTGCTTTAAACCTAGAAGAAGACACGGTGGACATGCCTTCTTCAGAAAAACAATACCAACTAGACCGTTGGCTTGAAGAAGCCCAGCGGGAAGCCCTTCTTAGTGAAACGCTTCGTTTAACCAGTATTTGGGTTGCTAGCCCAGCTTATTCTTGTTATTAAACTTTTAACCGTTCTTGCGGAGACACAATGTTGGTTACCCGAAGCCCGAAATTATCTTCAATAACAACCACTTCGCCTCTAGCAATCAACTTCCCATTAGCGAATAAATCCACAGGTTCACCTGCCAATCGGTCTAGTTCTAAAACCGTGCCTCTGCCTAATTCTAAAATTTCTTTGATATTCATGCTGGTTCTGCCCAGTTCCACATGCAAATTAATTTTAATATCCAACATCAAGTTCAAGTTAGAATTATCATACGAAGGTGCAGGGGGTACAGAAGATTCTAAACTACCAAACTGCACAGGTTGTACGGTTACCGCTTCGCTAGGCTGTACAGGGTTATTAGGATGATAATTGGGAGGGGGTGGCATAGTAGCGTTTGTACCGCCACCACCAAACGAGGTGGAAGCAGAAACCGACGATTGCGATTGCACATTGGTAGAACCTTCCGTAGCACTAGCCACAGTGGCAGGTTGTGCTACAGGGGCTGTTTTGAAAGATTTCAACGTGGTACCGGGTGCCATAATGCCCGAAATATCAAATAATGCAGGGGTTGGCGGTGCTTCAACAGGGGCGGTTTCAGTAACAAACAACGCCACAAAGTTTTCTGCCCATTCTAAGGGCAATAACACCACGAAATCTAACGTATCAACCGTTGCCCCATCTGACAAAGAGAAACTACCATGCACCGAATAAACCGATTGTCTCAACAAAGAAGCGTTTAATTTTGCTATCTGTTCTTCACCATCAAAAGGCGTTACACTAGAAGAAGCCACATCCACCCGTTTAGAAAACGAAGCAGAGGCTTTATAGAACGCACCATTCATCATTTGGTTGACGGCTTCGCCTACGGCACTTTGTTCCATTTCACTGAGTGGGTTTTCATTACTAACGCCACTACCGCCTAGCATATAATTAGCTAACACTTTAGCTTGCTGGCTTTTCAATAACAATGAAAAAGGGTGCCGCAACCCCCCACCTTCCCTAAAGATGGTATGGGCAAACAAAGGCCCCTCGTCTTCAAAGAAATCTGGCACATCCGCCAATTGTTCATTATCCACAAAATCTAACGGTTGCAAGGCTATTTTCAAGCCAATCATATCGCCAAGGCTTTTGCCTGCCTCTTCTAATAAGGCTTGTAGTTTTTTCTTTAACGTATCGGTATCTTCTGAAGAAAGGTTCATCATCATCATCATTTGAACAACGTCCACTTTCTGAGGTTACTGCTTGCCTAAACAAAACAGGTAAAAAAGGAGGGAGGAATTAAACTTTTATAAAAAATAGAAAGGTAGGGGCTATTACAACGTTTCTTCTAAACCAAAACCCCTTATATCTTGAGGTTCTAGGGTGGGTTCTATCACACAAACAGCTAATTTGTTTTTACAAACCCCCGGCTGTACGTAGTACTTTGGGGAATCATTCATACATAACAGTAAGTTAGACCCCGCTTGCCTATTGAGCCGAATCACATCATTGGGTTTAATATGCAATAACTCATGAATAGAAACAGCGACCCCTCCTAAGCGAACGCTCACTGGAATAGGAGCATAATGCATCCTATCCAACAAAGCAATATGGTTTTCAGCTTCTTCCATATTATTTGCTGATAAATGTTGATGAAACAAATGCTGAGAACTAAGTTGGTCAATAATCCCTTCCAACATAGGGTAGGGGAAACAAATACTCATTAACCCTGAATCTTTATTGGCTAAAGTAATTTCAAAGGTTAATACCGCCACAATTTCACTAGGCAAAGCCACCTGCAAATTATGATAACTTTCTTCCATCCCCTTCAAATTGATTTTATTACCGGGAATAATCCCAGACCATGCCGTCTGCAATAAATCTGTAATTCTGTTAATCATTTTACGCATCAGGTTATTTTCAACATCTGTTAGTTCTCTGGGTTTAGCGTTAGCAACCCCTTTGCCACCCAACATTCTATCAATAATACACATGGTTACTTCATGGCTAATACCCATTAACAATTGTTGCGGTAAGGGCTTGAAATCCATCACGGCTACGGTAATGGGGCGAGGCATGGATCGAGTAAATTCATCGTAAGTTAATTGGTCAACAGAAACCACGTCCACATCGACCCCTAAGCGAAGAAAAGCAGAAAACAACAAGCCCACTTGGCGTGCAAAATGCTCATGGATGGTTTCTAACGCCCGCAGATGCTCTTTTGAAAATTTATCAGGGCGTTTGAAGTTGTAAACTTTATAATTTTTTTCTTTTTCTTGGTTCAAAATATCAGCGATATTGTTATTAGGCATCCCCATGGAACCTATCACCATGCCAGCAGGTGCACCCGCAACAGGGGCGGTTGCCACTATGGCAGGGGGAAGTGTCGCACTGGCGGGGCTAACCGAAAGTGAAGACAATAAATTATCAATTTCATCTTGCGTTAACATCATCATCATATGGGATTGACTACGCTTTCTAATATCGATAAAACGGAACGGCTAAAAAAAGGACGATAACAAGGGAGTAAAAACCGACGGCATTCTTCAACAAACTGCCAGTATAAAACCAGTCATTTCAGTTAAAATAGGTACCTAGCGTTGCACAATAAATTCTTCAAAATTAACCCGAACCACTTGATAATGATTCCCCGCCAAGATGTTATTCATTTCTTGGCTCATTTCATCTTTCAGCAGTTCTTGCCCTTCTAAGGTGCCTATTTGGGCAGCACTTCGCTTCATTAACGATGTGTTCACAATATCTCTCAACGTAGGAATGTAAGTTGCCATTTTTCCAACAAACGCTTCGTTACAGGCTTTGGCAGGGTCTACAGCAGCAGCGGGTGCAGCACCATGCCCCCCTCCACCTTCAGCAGGCTTTTCACCATGCCCACCCCCTTCAGCACCACCTTCTTTGCCACCTTCCGCCTTATGCGGAGAACAATCTTCAGCCTCAGGTACAATCACGCTTAAATTCATTTTAGCCCGCAAATATTGCGTCCCCCGCAAGGCAGGGTCTTTCTTTAAATTGACGGTAAACTCATCTAACGGTAAATTAAGCCCCAATTTACTCACTTTAACCGTACCATGTCCACCTTCGCCAACAGCTTCACCGCCTTCACCTTCAACAGGCTTAGGCACGGCTTTGGCAATAATAGGAGCCAACAACTGAGGCCCTAAAAAGTAGAGAGCCGCCACGGGGCCTGCCACACTAGAAAGCAACATCACGACAGATAAAATTACAATAGATAATAACCCTGTACCGCCACCACCACCGCCGCTTTTATTAGCAGGGGCTTTAGGGGCAGAAGATTGACTTTCTTCGGCTTCGTTGGCTTCATTACTAGCACTATCCGCACCTGTTTTAGGTTTTAAGGTTTTTGGCTTAACAGGTTTTGCCATCATCATCATCATCATTACGACTTTGTCCTATCTCACGATACTGCCCAATCGGGGTGAAGCAGAGGCTTTCAACAAAGCCTGCTGACCGATTTGAGGTGGTTGTTTCACACGACTTTGGGGAACATTGGGTAGCCCATTATTTTCAGGTTGAAGTTTTATATGCGTTGTTTCGATTGGTTGATTAACACTAACGGTAGGCTTCTGTAAGGTTTGCACTAACGCCGTTTGGGATTCTAGGGCTTGATTAGTAATAACCAATTGCTGGCTGGCTTGTTCAAGGGCTTGTTCCAACTTGCCATTTTGAATTTGTAACCAATGGGCTTGCTTTAACGCCAAACCGCACCATAATAACGTAATACAAAACAAAACCGTTAAAAAATCCGCATAAGGTAACAACCATCTGCTAGTGGTATCGCCTTTAGCAATTGGGGTTATGGATGTTCGACCCATCAACCAAGGTTTTTTGGCTCGGTTTGAATGCGGTAAACCATCCCCATGTTCGGCAATTCGGTTACGGTTAAGAGAAAAACTATTCATCATTACGCCCACTCCTTCCCTCTACCTTAAACCTGAATGACTGCCCGTATTGGCAGTAGAGGCGGCTAAAAATGGCGGTTGCCCTGCCAAAGCTGGCACTACACCAGTGGCATTCTTCGGTTTACTGGGTGCTGAAATACCGCCTGTTGAGACAGGCTTTCTTTGTGGTGGGGTTTCCTGTTGTGGCTCATCATCCGCTTCGCTCATCACACCGCCTGCTTGAATGAGGGCTCCTTGCAAGTACAACTTCAGAGTTTCTTGAAGCTGTAAGGGGTGTTCGTTACGATGAATAGCTAACACGCCTTCA
This sequence comes from Candidatus Melainabacteria bacterium, assembly GCA_026389055.1. Lineage (GTDB taxonomy): Bacteria > Cyanobacteriota > Vampirovibrionia > Vampirovibrionales > JAJTHC01 > JACEUU01. Next base: position 4,703 of record JAPLIO010000031.1, read on the forward strand.
ATAATTAAGGCGTATTTTTGTTGAAGTTGCACTAAGCTTTTTTGTTGCAATTGAGCCAACGGTAAACAACACCAATTGGCTAACCCAATACCCAACAACGTGGCACTAAACGAAGCCGTCAATTCAGATGCAAATGGTAACATTTGCCCTAGCTGGGCGGTAGTATCGGCAGTAGTTGCCGTTGGCTGGCTAAACACTTGTAGAATACCTAACAAAGCACCCATCAGCCCCATGGTAGGCAGATAGCCAGCGGCTTGTTCTAAAATGGCAATACGTTGAGTTAAGGCATGGCACCCTTGCTGGTAAAGTAACCCTAAATCTGCTTCTAATTGAGCGGTGGTTTTATTGTTGCTAAGGCGTTGTAGGCATTCATATAAAAACGGTTCGCTGGCTGCCAAGGGGGCTAAATGGGGTGTTAAAGCCAACAAACCTTCTCTTCGTGCGAAACTAGCGATATCTATGAAATCTGCTACTAAGTCTTCTAAGCCTTCTGCGGAAACGGATTCATCCATCGGTGGGAAAATACTTTTCCAGAATGCTGAAAACACGGTAGGAAGCGGGTTGCTTAGGCATAACGCCCCCAATGTACCGCCACCCACTAATAATAAAGCGGTGGGTTGAATTAAAACTTGCCACGGAATATGAGCCATATACACGGCTGATGCCAACGACCCCATACAAATAATGAACCCTAACAGAGATTGCCCTTTAACCCAAGGACTGGCTAAGTTATTGGTGGTGGCATGGTTTACTGTCATCAATCAATCCCTTTTGTTGGTACGATAGGTTGGGCAAAAACGGCCGTTAGCCGATAGTTGGCATCGCAAAATTGGCAAGCTTTGCGAGTGGTGAAAGCTTGGATTATTTTTCGATTGTTTCTCTCTCGTTGCTTTTGGCTTCCGCAAGACGTTACTACATTACTTTAAAAATAACAGCTTAAACGCATTGCGAGATAGACTGCTATCAAGATAACTGATTTTCAACACACGTTACCTCCACCAAAGGATGTAAATAACTAAAGTAAAGCAATATGTATTTCATTTATCTTTTAAGCAAGTGTGTTAGAATAAAGAAGTGCATTCTCGTATTTCAACCACTGGAGCTATCCAATGAAGACGAAAGAACAAGTCATTAACATTTTAGCTCATCATAAAGCACGGCTCATTCAAAAGTGGCCGATAGCCAGTTTGTCTTTGTTTGGTAGCGTTGCTAGAGGCGAACAAACCGAAACCAGTGATATTGATTTACTGATAGATTTAAGCCAACCGATGGGATGGGATTTTTTCGCTTTGGCAGATGAATTATCGCTGCTGCTGGAAGAAAAAGTCGACTTAATTCCCAAGCAAGGAATTAAACCTAGGTATTGGGAACGTATTATGCCAGATGTGGTGGAAGTGCTACATGCCTAAACGCTACCCAGACCTACTACTTGCAGATATGTTAGACTGCATTGCCACCATAGAAACGTTTGTTCTTCCTATTGGTATTGATGCCGTGCTAACATCTCGGCTACATAAGGATGCCATTATCCGAAATTTAGAAGTACTGGGTGAAGCAGCAAACCAACTGCCCAAAAACATAAAAGAAAAAGCACCTGAAGTACCTTGGTCTCAAGTCATTAGTTTGCGTAATCGGTTAATCCATGAATATCATGGGGTTGATTGGGATATTCTCATGCCAACAATTCTGAAAGACTTACCCGCACTCAAACAACAGCTTCTTCAACTAGAGAATATCGTTGAATAACCCCATTTTTCGTAATCTTTAAAGTAAAGCGTAGGCTTCTTCTCTGGCCTGTTGAAGCACTTGTTGAAATCTGGCAGTATAATCTTCCACCCTTATTGGCAATAGCAATACCCGCAGGTAAAATAGGGGCTTTGCACAACTTACTAATAAACGTTGTTCCCCCCTTCACACTAGCCACCGCCCCATCGCCATCCCTAGTACCTTCAGGGAAAATAGCCATCACCCAGTTTGGGGTTTCCAACGCCTCTTTCGCCGCCTTAATGGTCGATTTTTCTAATTGTGCCCGATTCACCGAAATCGTGCCAGAATTAGAAAAAAACCAATTGCCCAAAGGCTTTGAAAATAATTCTTGTTTCGCCATAAAAGCAACAAAATATTGAGCAGGCAAACTGGCAACCAACAACGGAATATCTAAAAACGCCTGATGGTTTGAAGCCAAAATAAACCCGCCTGATGCCTTAAACTGGGAAGCTATCCGATAGTTCTGCCCACCCACTATTTTATAGTTATAGCGAATTCGGCAATAAATACGGAGAGACCAACAGGAAAAGCCATTTAAAAACTTCGTCAGCCACTTGTTTAAAATTTCAGCCGTAATAGGCGGATATTTTTTCATGCGTATCATTACCCCTTTTTATTCAGCCAAACCAGCCAACGTTTCAAAAAACGAGGGAAACGACACGTTCACAATGGTGGGGTCTTCTAACGCCCAAACCGCTGACTCTTTCGGGTGTCGTGCATTTTGCACTAAATTCAGCACCGTTAACGCCATTGCAATGCGGTGGTCATGCCAAGTAGCTAACGATGATTCGGGGCTATTTGCCACAAACTCAGGATTCCCCTCCAAGGTAAATCCATCTTCAAATAACTGCATGGTAACGCCCAACTTACCTAATTCGGTTTGCATGGCTAGTAGCCTATCGCTTTCCTTTTTACGCAATTCTTCCGCCCCTGAAACATGAAGGGTGCCTTGCAAATAAAGCCCTGCCACCATTAAAATAGGAATTTCATCGACCAACGCAGGAATATCTGTCGCTTGCAGGGTTAAATTGCCCGTTAATTCACGGTATCGCACCCGAACATCGCCAACGGGTTCGCCACCCACAATGCGTTCATTTTCAAGGGTAATATCCGCCCCAATAGCTTGCAAAGCCAATAAAAGCCCTGTTCTATTAGGGTTTAACCCCACGTTTTTCAATAACAAGTTTGATTGTGGCATTAACGCCCCAGCTACCATCAAAAACGCAGCGGAAGAGGGGTCTCCAGGTACCAGCCAATCGCACGGTTTTAGGTGCTGAGCTTGATTAGGGGCTAAGGTGATGGTGGTACCTTCAACGGTTAAATTCGCCCCCATCGCTGAAAGCATCCGTTCAGTGTGGTCTCTGCTGGGGAGCGGTTCAACCACGGTAACCGTTTCACCCGAATACAACCCCGCCAATAAAATGGCAGATTTCACTTGTGCCGAAGCAATCGGCATGGTGTAATGCACCCCGCCTAACGCCTTTTTAGCTTCCAGCCTAGGCAAATGAACCACTGGGGCTAACCGATTATTTTCCCGCCCCTTCCATTCAACACCCAGCTGGGCGAGCGGTTCAATGACTCTGCCCATGGGGCGTTTGTTTAAACTACTATCGCCAGACATAACAGCATAGATGTTTTGCCCTGCAACCAAGCCCATCATCAGCCGAATGGTGGTACCCGAATTACCGCAATTTAATACATCGGTAGGGGTTTGCCATTGCCGTTTCCCTGTTACCAACCAACGCCCTGTTGCCTCATCTTGGCAGGTAATACTAGCCCCCAACTGACGCAAACAATCCCGTGTAGAAAACACATCCGCCGAAGGTAATAAGCCCACTACTTCAACGGGCGTTTCCACCAACGAACCAAACATCAAACTACGATGACTAATGGATTTATCGCCTGGGATGAGGACTTCCCCCTGCAACCCATTAGGTAACACGGTGGGTAGTAACGAGTGGTTTTCAGTTGTTGCTATCATGCTCATAAAGATTAAAAACTTTCCACTAATAATTATATTTGGCTTACAATAATGGCTTAACGCACGCTTGAAGATGATATAAAAAGGACGGTGCTATGCTGAAGACTTGGCTAGAAAAAAGATCCTCAAAAAAAGGGCTACTTCCTTTACTATCCCACAAAAAAGTTTGCGTGAAAAGCCTTCCTTGGCACAAAACCGCCCAGTGGCTGGCAAAAACCACCGCTCCGCCTTTAAACACACTGTGGGTTTTGCCCGATAGCATTGCCGCCCACGGATGGTTTGAACGCCTACCCCTTTCTATTCAACCTAATACCGCCTTGTTAGGGGGAGATTTTCCCCCTGCCCAAGAACGGCTTTGGAAAAAGCGGTTGCATCAGGGGGGCATTCATACCGTTATTTTGACTAGTGAAATGGCTGAAAAATGGCTGAAAAATAATGCCTCCGAAAGCTGGTTGACCCAATTCAACCAGCTAACATGGATAGATTGCCTACCCACCGAAAAGGTGTTACTGCCCTTAACGCAAGCGGATAACGTTACACACATTACTTTGTTGAATCTACCCATTGCCCTACCAGAAGAAGCAGAAAACGCCTTCGACGATGTTTCCCCAAACGCTTTGCCCGCTGCAACGGGAACTCTGCGTCGGTTTGCTTTTGACTTATTAGCCAACGATGCGTTGCTTCGGAAGATAAAAACCCGCACGCACGATGCACCGTTTATCATTATTTGCCCCTCGGAAGAAACCTTACTAGCGTCTCAAAAATTGCTGATGGAAAAGCACATTACTGTTCTTTCACTTTCGGGTAGTATGCCGTGGCAATTATTTAAACAGCACCTAGCCCAGTGGTTTTCCAAGCAATATCCCCCTATTCTGTTGTTGGAAGAAAACGCTCTACCTGCTTTCTTACAACAACTGCCCACCTATGATGCCAGCACGTTTTTGGCTCCGTGGCACTGGGTTTGGCTAGCACCGCCTCAAAATCCGCACGGTATTGCCTTGTGTTGTGAAGCGTTGCCTTTCATGCTGCATGTGAATTGCCACTTTGTAAAAGAAACGACTCCGTTTAAATCGCTGGCCTTGGCGTGGCAATGGCACATTCTGCAAAAAACCACGGCTTTTTCACCCAGAATAGCCCTTCCCCAATCGCCCCCACTTGACCAATGGGGAACTGTTGCAACGCTCAACCGCCTACTGTATTTCTAAGGAAATTCACCGCTTTTTCTACTTAAAACCTGTCAAACTATGGGGTAATTGTGCTATGGGTTTAGAGATAGGAAAGCGAGAAAAATATCCAGTGGATTTAACGTCTATTATCGGTTTATTAATGGCTTTTGGTGCCGTTATTGGCGGACAAGTGCTTGAAGGTGGCTCCTTGATGGCGATTGTTCAGCCCACCGCCTTTTTGATTGTATTCTTTGGTTCGGTTGGGGCAACCATGCTTTCCTTCCCCCAGAAAGATTTAATGGAAGGCTTAAAAGCACTGCCTGGTATCTTTCAAAACTCGAAATCTAACCCTAAAGAAACCATTGATTTGCTGATTAACCTAGCCACCAAAGCCCGAAAAGAAGGCATTCTGGCCTTACAATCAGATATTCCGAAAATTGAAAACCCCTTTCTTAGAAAAGGGATGGAATTAATGACCGATGGCACAGACCCCGCCTTACTTCGGGATATTATGGAAACCGAACTGGGCGTATTTGAAGAAGAATTCGGCATTGCGGGCAAAGTTTGGGAAACCACAGGGGGCTATACGCCAACTGTCGGGATTTTAGGGGCCGTTTTGGGGCTAATTCACGTTATGGAAAACCTAAACGATCCTTCCAAGTTAGGTTCAGGTATTGCTGTAGCCTTCGTTGCGACAGTTTATGGCGTAGGGTTTGCCAACCTCATGTTTATTCCAATGGGCAGTAAAGTAAAGTTAAAAGGCAAGGCAGAAGCCCATCTGATGACAATGACCATTGAAGGCGTACTCGCCATTCAAGCAGGGGAAAGCCCGAATTTTATTCAAGAAAAATTGAAGGTTTACTACCCTGAACTCTACCATGGTGCTGAAGCAAAGTAATACCATACCCATTCTAAAAATTAACTGAGGCATTCTTTTGAATTCCCTGCCTAAAAAAGAAGATTCTGTAGACGAGGGTTTAAACCCTTTTCATTTAAATGTTTTTAACCAACTCTCAAGTAATGATAATTTTTGTCGATAGTACCAGTGTAAACCATTTTTCGTGTTTTATTTACTTTAAGGAATCCATTGTTTATGCTACCATTAAACCAAGCACCAAGCACCAAGCACCAAGCACCAAGCACCAAGCACCAAGCACCAAGCAC
>JAPLIO010000026.1 GCA_026389055.1 Candidatus Melainabacteria bacterium
AAATTTGGGAAGCTAACTACGGAACTTGCTCCTACAAATGGCTTGATAGGCATTTTCTTTGATGGTGATTTGGTTTCTTCACCTTCAGTAGATAAGCCTATTTTAGAAGGGGCTGTTATTATTTCTCGTGAACAAGGCGGATTCTCTAAAGAAGAAGCAAAGGGTATGATAGATACTCTCAATGCAGGGGCGTTGCCTGTTAACGTTGAAGTGGTTGAAGAAACCACGGTTGGTTCGTTACTTGGAGCAAGTTCGTTAGAAAAAAGCAAGCTAGCTGGTGCCGTGGGTATTGGCTTCGTGTTGTTGTTCATGTTTGGGTACTATCGTAAATTGGGCTTGGTGGCTAACGTTGCCTTGGCTACTTATACATTGCTTAGTTATGTGGCGTTTATGTTGTTTGGCGTTACGTTTACGTTGGCAGGTATTGCGGGCTTTATCCTCAGCATTGGTATGGCGGTAGATGCCAACATTCTGATTTTTGAACGCAGCAAAGAAGAATTAGCCACGGGTCGTCCGTTGCAAAAAGCCCTCCAGCTGGGGTTTGATAGAGCCTTGCCTTCCATTTTAGATTCCAACACCACCACACTCATTACCTGTAGCGTGCTTTGGGCGTTGGGCACTGGGTCAGTTAAAGGGTTTGCTTTAACGTTGGCTTTAGGCGTTGTGCTTTCCATGTTTTCGGCTATTTTCGTTACCCGCACCATTCTGCAATTGGTGTTGGGCATGCAGGAACGTGAAAAACTCACGTTTTCCAGAGGCTAATTGGCTTCTAAACCACCATTTAATACTATTTTTTAATACTCAATAAGGGTTCTGTTTATAATGATGATGATGACCTCCCCTACTGCTACACCGCCTGTTGTTAAGCCGCCTAATACCACCATCAAGGTGGATATTGTGAAGCATCGGTTTTTTAACTTGGGGCTTTCCACGTTACTGCTAATACCGGGCTTGTTTTTTATGATTCAAGCCATGGTAACCACGCCCAACCACACCCCCATACGCTTAGGGATAGATTTTGTAGGCGGTACGTTGTTGGAATATCAATTTGAAAAACCCTTGTTACCTGCCCAGCTTCCGCAGTTGAATCAAGCCTTAGCAACAGCTGGGCTACAGAATCCTGTTGTGCAATTACAACAAAAAATATCGGTACCCATTACCAACGAAAAATCGGGCGATTTAAAACTAAGTGCCCCCAAGATAGCCGACAAAACGGCAGGTACGTTGGTTTCTATTCGGGCTCAAGAACTTTCGCCTGAAACATTGAAGCAATTAGAACCTTCGTTGGAAAAAACCTTCGGTGCGGTGGATTTAGTTTCCAGAAATGCCATTGGACCAACCTTGGCGAAAGAATTACTCGGCAATTCGCTGATGGCGTTAATACTAGCTTATTTGTTGATTACAGGTTACTTAACCTATCGGTTTCAGTTGGATTACGCTGTTTGTGCTATTTTAGCCCTACTGCATGATACGTTATTCGTGTTGGGCGTGTTTGCGGGCTTGGGTTATTTCTTCCACACGGAAGTAGATAGCTTGTTTGTTACGGGGATTTTGACGGTTATCGGGTTTTCTGTACATGATACGATTGTTGTTTTTGACCGCCTGCGGGAAAACACGAGAGTGTTGTATTCCCAAAAGTTGCCGTTTTCGGAAATTGTCAACATTTCCGTGAATCAAACTTTGGCACGGTCAATCAATACCTCACTAGTGGCGTTGTTGCCGCTGGTGGCTCTCTACTTTTTTGGTGGGGCTAGCACGAAGGATTTAGTTTTGTGCATGGGCGTGGGCATTTTGGTGGGAACGTATTCCAGCATCTTTATTGCGTCAATTCTGCTTTGCTTGTGGCGTGAACGCCAACTGGGGCAATCTGCTTCTACTGTAGCTACTTCTACCCCCGTGGCTTCTGCGGTTTAATGAAGATTTAATGGTTATTTTGCTTGAAAAAAAGCCCGCTTAAAGCTACACTAGTAAGGTGTTCTTACTTACTGATACTACTTGATTATTGTTTTAGAAAAGGAAACCGTTTCCATGGTTTTGCAAATTGGTCAAAAAGCCCCAGATTTTACCGCTCAATCTTACATGAAGGGCGAAATGAAAGAAGTAACGCTTTCTAGCTACGCCGCTGCTGGTAAATGGACTGTTCTGTTCTTCTACCCGCTTGATTTCACCTTCGTTTGCCCAACCGAAATCAAAGGCTTTGATGCCATGATTAAAGACTTTGAAGCTGCTAACGTGCAAGTTCTAGGTGCTTCGGTTGATAGCCAATACAGCCACCAAGCTTGGTGCCAAGGTAGCTTAGGCGAATTAAGCTTTCCGTTGATTTCCGATTTAAGCCACCGCATTTCTCGTGATTATGGCATCCTCAATGAAGAAAAAGGCTTGGCTTACCGTGCTGTTTTCATTATTGACCCTAACGGCGTGTTGCGTTCGTACTTAGTCAACGATCTTTCTGTTGGCAGAAACGTAGAAGAAATTTTACGTACCGTGCAAGCCTTCCAAACAGGGTCTAACTGCCCCGTCAACTGGAAACCTGGTCAAGCTACTTTGTAGTTGAACCTCTTCGTTTTTGAAGTATTAAACTCTCCCTTGGTTTTAGCCTTGGGAGAGTTTTTTTAAGCAGAAAACGTCCGCTCTTTCAACGCACCCAACACCCCACTAGGCACACAACCCGCCACAAAATCCCAATCGCCCACACGCATCGCCGCCCGAACATCCGTAGCAGAAATCCCCATCGCCACCATCGGAACCAACCGCACCGCAACCCCAAGCTCCACAACCCAAGGTAAGCTCGTTATCGCCAACTGTTGGTCTGGACGAGGCACCACCCAAAATCTGCAAACTCTGACTATTTCTTCCCATTGGTGCCAAGAAGGCAAACTAGCAAACGTATCCGCCCCCATCAACACATCCACACTACCTGTTGCCAGCTCCTCTAACGGAGCATGAAATAACGCTTCCAAAACCGTTGCCGTAAACAGCGGCTGATGTTTTTCGCTACCGATGGTCTGTTCAATAGCAGAAACCGCCAACGCAGGATTATTCGCCTCCTGCAACGCCAGTTTCAGCAGTGAAACCCGAGTGTCAAAATCCCACAAATTAGTTTGCCCAACCCGATTGGGCGGAGCAAAAGCAGGAATAAACAACACCTTCTCAAAGCCCCCCGCTGTTTGGGCTTCAATCGCCATGGTGAGGTGGGCATTATGAACGGGGTTGAATGAGCCGAAGTAGAGAAGCACAGCCATGGTTAGGCATCATCCCTTGTTATTGAAATTAGGAAGAAACAGTAGCAGGCTCTAACGCTACAACGGTTTCAGCTTCTTCATCAGGAACATCTAAATAACCTTCTTTGCGAAGTTGGTCTTGCATACGGGCTTTTCGACGTTCTTCCTTGGCATTGCGACGCTTTAATTCATCGTCAAATTCCTTCAGCGTTAAAACCGCTTCAATTTCCAAGCCATAAGCCTTTTCAGATTCCATAAAAACGGGTAAAGCCCCCCGTAGGTGAATAATTGCCCCCGCATCTAACGAAAGAATTTTATCGTACACTTCAGGCACACTGGCTTTGCAAAGCACTTGGGTTTTACCATCAGAAACCACAAAACCAATGGCTTGCCTGCGTGCCATACGCACTTCGGTTAACATCAGTGGCCATGGTTCAGGGCAGGGGCTAGGGGTTTGAATACTGCTTAAGTTAGGCTGTTCAGGCAGGTGGGCAGTAAGCAATTGGTACAGAGGCAAAGTGTTTGTCGTCATCATTAGGGGCGAGGCATTCCATAGGCTTGAGAAATAAACGAAAAAAACAAAAAAACGAAAAGACAGCGACTATTTTAAATTATCAGATTTTTATTATAGCCAAAACATGAGTGCAACACAATTTTCCATTTCACGCATCTTACCAACTGACGCTACGTTTTCACATTTTTTACCAAAAGGCGAAAACGTTTTGAAACGCCATAAAACGCTAACTACAAAGACCCCTCGGCTTGATTGACTCGTTCCCACCAATGGGCTAACAACGCCTGCCCGAATTCGCCACTTTTTTCAGGGTGAAACTGAAACGCCGTGATATTATCTTTCGCCACCGCCCCACAAAACGCCGTGCCTTCGTAGGCGGATTCAAACAACACCGCCGAAGCATCTTCAGGTGCGGCGTAGTAAGAATTAACGTAATAAACGAAGCCTTCTTGCCAGCCCGCCTGTTTGGCGTTGACGTAGTTCCAGCCAATTTGAGGTACTTTGCCCTGCGTAAATTTAACGACGTTTCCCTTGAGGAAACCCAAGCCTTCACAACTATCAGACGCCTCTTCAGAGCCTTCAAACAACACCTGCAACCCCACGCATACGCCTAAAAATGGCACTTTTTGGTGTTGCACCAGCTGGTTTAGTACGGCAACATGCCCTCGGGTGTGGAGGGCTTGCATGAGGGCTTCAAACGCCCCAACCCCCGGTAGGATGATAGGGTTTTCGCCCGTAGGGAAGGGGTTTACCGTTGTGCCACCAGCGAATAGCTGATAGGGAATGTTGAGCCGTTCTAGGGTACGCAACAAACTACCGACGTTACCGCCACCGTAATCGATTACATCTACTTGGGTGTATTTAGGTTGTGGTAAGGTACTCATCATGTACAAGCCTCTTCAATGGTTGACAGTTTTTTTAACCCCGAAATAAAATGCTGAAAAGAACAAGAACAATTAACATCAATTCTATTGGCGAAATGTAAAGCCACTTGGCTCGCAAATTGTGTGGGTACATAAACTGATTTCAATAGTTTTTGCAATTCCTGTTTGGCATTGGCTAACCGATCAGGATCTCTGAATTTCTGATTTTTTTGGGAAACTTTTTGTCTAAACGAAAAATCTGCTTTTGAAATGGCTTCTAAGTCTCCCAGGTACCAGCTTTCTAATTCTGTACAAACAATTCTAATTAAAAACTGCGAGGTATCTAAACCCGCTTGTTCGCACTCCTCCTTCAACCCTGCTTTCAAGGTTTTACAGTCATGCGAATCCTTATCTAAAACAACCATAAACTTAGCATGGGGGTATTGTTTGGATAATGTAGCAATGTTATTTCTAATGTTTTTTTTAAAGTCTTGCTTGCCTTGGTAACGTCTGTATTGAACGTTGAGTGTTGGAAATAACTTAGCAATTAATATGGTAACAAATGCCTGTAGGCTAGGCTCTTCTGTAAATAAAAATATCAAGCAGGGTCTACCCCTTCTATATATTCATGAGACCATAAATAGCCTAATCGATTGCCTTCTTTAAACAAAGCCTTCAAGGTTGAATCTTCCTCTGCACGCTTAATGGTTGTGAACCCGTTCTTTTTCTGGAGAAAGAATAAACTTTCTAAATTAACAGCATTCAAAAAATCTGGGGAATGGGTAGATACCATGACTTGCCGTTGACCAAATCCATCCAAAGAATTTTTGGGTGAATAGCTACAATAGGCTTGGAATTCTTCAGCTAAAGTCGTTAATAAAGAAGGGTATAACTGGTTCTCAGGTTCTTCTACACATAACAAAGGATGTGGATGGGGGTCGTAGAGCAATAATAAATAAGCAAACATTTTGAGTGTACCATCCGAAACCCACTTAGCGACAAACGGATTGCTGAATGCAGCATCCTTAAAAGTTAGAACCAGTCGTCCCTCAATGGTTTTTTCAGTGGTTACAGACTCTATGCCTGGTATTCGCTTCGTAATATGTTGCAACATTTCTGAAAACAACTGAGGATGTTCTTCTTCCATATAGCGACAAACTAGGGGGATGTTATCGCCTCGCTCTGACAAATGCTCCGCTAAGCCTACTTCAGAAGAATGACGAGCATGGTCTACATAAAAATCTGAAACGTGCCATC
>JAPLIO010000042.1 GCA_026389055.1 Candidatus Melainabacteria bacterium
TTCTCAACTTAGCTATTTGAGGTTACGGAAAAAGGTTTAGTGGGATGGGATAATGAGGCACGAGGAACGGAATTAGGGCGTTTACACCGAGTAAATAACCGACATGAGTACCGCAGTAACAAAATTAGCACGCCCGATAGACCTTTTTCCGTAACCTCATTGAGTAGCTGGCTGAGAAGCTCAACGATGGCTTTCGCCAACCTGAGAATCAAAATGATTGTGTTAATCATTTCTTAACTCCTTTCTTTATTTTGCTGATGTACCTCGGGGACTGTTCCTAGCAGTCCCTTTTTAAAACGGTTTATAGCCGTAAGGTCTGTTGAACATCCACAAACTACACTGCACACATAAAGAAAGATGAGCCATTACTATATTATTGTAAAAATAGTGGCAACTCAATAACCTGAAAAGCATCCACTATTTTTCAGGTTAGAATTAACTATCTTTAGTTGTAAATCAACCACTTTTTAGGTTAAGATTAACTATGTTTTAGGTTAAAATTAACTACTTTTTAGGTTACCGAAAACTGCTATGCCCTATGCAATTGATTTAGGTAACACCGCCCTAAAAGTGTTATTTCAAGACCCCAACACACACCAAACTCATCGGCTATACCACTGGGTGCTGGCAGGTTTTACCATTGAAATGCTAGCCAAAAACCTGCAAATGTGGCAAAAAACACTGCCTTTTAATAGCCCGCTTACTTGGGTTTCTACCAACCCAACGGTTGAAAGCCAACTATTCCAACATCTTGATGCTACAGCCTTTACACCACTGAATAAACAACGGTTATTAACCCCTGCCACCAATGGTGGTGTAGATTTTTCCTACTACCAAGCCAGTTGGGAAACCATGGGGATAGACCGTGTGTTGAATGCCCTGCATTATGCCCAGCATTTCCCTAACGAAACGGGTATTTTAATTAACGCTGGTACTTGCACTACCGTAGATATACTCCTCAACGGGAAGGTGCATGGCGGTGGTGCTATTTTAGCTGGGGTGGGCACGTGGCAACAGGCGTTACCCCAACAGGCACCCCATTTGCCGTTACCCCTTGTTCTAACCAATGGTGCCTTTTTGCCCCCTTGTAACACCCACGAGGCTATTACCCATGGGGCTGGTTACCCTTATGCTATGGGGATTTTGGCTTATGCTCAGCAATTAGCCGTTTATTGGCAATCGCCTATCTTAAAGATGGTGGTTACAGGGGGGTATGGTGCGTGGCTACATCAGGCATTAACGGCTTCGATACCGCTTATGGGTAATTTTTCTCAACCCCCCATTACCTTGATTTTAGATGAAGACGGGATGGAAGAAGCTATTTTTGAAGCCATGACAAGGGTTTAAGGCATTTGTTCTGGCTTTACTATATTTTTCCAAAAGGAAACTGTTTTACTTTTAAGGTCTCCACCCATCGTTTGGATTTTGCTGCCCAAGGTTTGCATATACTTGGGGGTTTCCTTCAAGAACTTAACCCCTTTGCTGGCACTTTCTGAAATGCCTCCCCCTAGCTTCTGGAACAAGTCATTCCAAGCTGGGGCGTGCCAAAAGTGTTTGTAATGCAGGATGGCAGCCCCTGCCAAGGTTGAAAGCGTTAGGGCTTGCCCTAACCGATTAAAGCCTTTTAGCTGTTCCTTAGGGCTTTCTGCGGAAAAGGCTCCGTAGCCCCCTCTAAATAGCTGTATGCCTGCACCTAAAGCCAAGCCACCCGCTAGCAACGGAAATAAGGTGCCAGCACTAGCAGCTGCTACAATGCCATAGCCTAGGGCTACTGCTCCGCCTGTAACCAGTAACGTTTGGGTTGTGCCTTCTTTGGCGTAATTCCATGTTTTGCGGATGGGTTCTAATGCCAAATCAGCAAAACCGAGGGTAGCTCCTTTCAAGGTTGCCCCTGTGTTACGGAAGATGGCATCGCTAACAGACCCGTTAGCAGTTGTTGCTGGAGGTGGGCTAGTAGTAGCGTTGGTAGGCGGAGCCGTTGTAGGTGGGGTAGTAGGGGCTACTTCTCTTGGGTTAGCGGGTTGATTGTTTGCAAAATAGGTAGGATTGGCTTGTGTGGGGTGGATATTCACGATGTGGAGAGCCTTTGGGGTTTTAATTTGAAAATAACGCTTGCTATAAGCTATAATACCAATTGACATATTAAATAGCGTGTTTTTGTAGGGGCGTGATTCATCACGTCCGCTCCACAATCCCCAAACGGATGCGATAAATCGCACCCCTACATAGAGAAGGCTATACGCTATTTAATATGTCAATTGGTATAAAAAAGTACCCACTTTGTGCTATCCCACTTAAACAAAAAGGTCTTCGGCTTTTTTTACAAGCCAAAGACTTTTTTGTTCAAGGAGTAAAAGAAAGAAAAAAACTAAACCCCTAAACCCACCTTACGAGACTTACTTTCATCAGGCGAAAGCTCTTCTATCGCTTGATAAATGGTTTTCAACATGGTTGCTGCTTGTTCAGGCGTGGGGTTCGCTGTTTCATTACGAACATAAGCTGCCGTAATTTCTTTTGCCATTGAAATTTTTAAATCTTTTGTCATGGTATTCATCGGGGTACACACTCTCTTTAACACAACAGATAAAACAGACTAAGCATTCTACTATTACGCAGACCACTCACTCTTTACAAGCCGTCTTCCCGTAGCAGCTTTCGCAATACTACCAGGGGCTGAAAAAATCCCTCGTATTGCAAAGCTAGCCAATACGCCTATGGCTATCATGGCAACCCCTGTCAGGAGCAAATCAAACGTTTTTTCTTTCCCTGATGTTTGATGAAGCCATCTCTCTGAAAAGATGCTTGGACGATGTTCTGGGCTACCATCATCCGTAGAAGGCCCGTGGTAAAGGGGAAAGTCAATCATCGGCATCACTTGGGCTTCGTTTAATGCAGGGGCTGGCATAGCGGGGTTGACTGGTGAACCCGTACTATAGCCACCCGCATTATTGTAAATATAACTGCCAAAATAGCCACTGCCTAGCACACTACTGGGGTACATGCCATAGCCACCACCGTAGCCATAACCGCCCCCACCGTACATACCGCCGTAACCTGTATACGCCATTATACTGCCAATCCTGCTTGATTTCTTAGGTGAAGGAAAAACAATTATCCCTAAATCACCTGAATATACAATAGAATAAAACCCGTTTGCTTTGGGTTTTGTGCTAGATGCCGTTGTTTTTATAAAAAGGGAACCACTTTTTCTTGCAGAGTTTTCATTTGTGCCAGCGGTTGTAAATCGCCTCTGGTTGAAGCCACAGGAATACCACTAGCCAACACCTCTGCCGTTGCTTGGAAATGCTGCAAGGCAAACAACGTTTCTGCCCACTGCAAGTACGCTTGAGAATGCTTTGGGTTGAACGTAATAGCCTGTTCAAAAGCACTAGCCGCCGCTTCTAGCTGGTGTAATTCCAAATAAGTGGTACCCAATCCATAATGGGCTAAAGCGTCTGTTGGGGCAAACTGCAAGGCGTGCTGAAACAGAGCAATTTTTTCTTCTAGCTTTTTTTGGTGATTAGACAAGGCGTCTGCTTCAGAAACTTCAGCGATAGGTGCCGATTCTTGCTGTTGCATAGCGGCTTTTTTTGCCATAGCTTCCGCCATTTTTAAGCCCATTGCCACGCTGGTTGCCTTGGCTTTGTAATGTTCCGCTTGGTCTTTATCATTCAACTTTAGCCAAAAGACGGATAAATTCGTATACGCCATCACATGCTTATCGTTTTTTTCAAGCAATTGGTGCATCGTTTCAATGGCTTCTTCATAACGGGCTAGCCTGCTAAGCAACACCCCTTTGGTTTCGTAAGCTTCTAAAAAATTAGGATGACTGGCTAGCAGTTGGTTCAGCACTTGCAACGCGGCTTCTGTCCTGTTTTCCACAAAATGACCCATCGCCACTTCATGCAACCGCTGGGCGGATTGCGTGCTAGCTTGAGAACGGGTCGCCTCATCATCATTAACAGGTGAAGCGGAAGGAAAGCCTTCTTTAAAGGGTAGCAGGACAATTTCTAAAGCAATGGGTATTGATTGAGAATTGCCCAGTTGTAAAGTGAAGGGCTGAACTTGCACCCCAGGTAGACGAAAAGCTCTGTTAAGATAAGCTAGCCCATAAAGGGTTTGGGTGGCTTCATCTATCACGCCCGAAGTGATGAGTGCCACTTTTTTATCTGCTAAAAACACCTGCCACGGCTGACTTGCATTTTCCGTTAGCATAGATTGTAACGGCTGTGCTGAATGGGTAACCAAGTTAAGCTTAACGCCCATGAGCGTTTGCTGAACACCCCCATAAGTGCGAACGCGTGCGACGGTTTCTTGTCCTAAAAAACACCCCTTGGTGTAGCTAACAGTCCAATGTTCTAAGCCTGTTTCGGGTAATTGAACGGTTGGAGATAAATCGGTACCCCAAGCAGGGATGCCCCATAAACACTGCAAGGCTTTAAACGTAGAAAAATCTAGCGATAACGTCCCTTCTGCTGGCTGATAGGGTTCCGTTAGGGGGGCTAGCAACACCTTGGCATTCAATGCTTCGCCTTGAGACCCAAACACCCAAAACGGAGCCGTAATTTTATAAGCCGCTGTTTGTTCATCACCCCTAATCGAATTGGCTTTTTGATGGGTAGAAACACCACCACTCCAGTGGGCAACCACCTGCCATTGTGTGGTTGCATTGGTGCAAGTAAATTGCTCCATTATTTTAAACCGAAGCACTTCTTGTTCAAACGCACTGGCTAAAACCGAAGGCACCAACGCATAAAACACCGTCTCTTCTGCCCGATGCAGTGAAAACACCGCTTGCAGATACGCTTTTTTATCTAAAAGCGTATTGGCATGCCCTTTGCCAACAGCTAAAGCTAGCACGTCGTTACTGGTACGGCGTTGCAAATAGCCCGCTATATCTGCTCCTTCTAACTTGAAAATGCTGATAGCTGTGTTTTCAGGGGTATTCAATTCAACCCAAACAGACCGATTCTCTTCAACCAGTCTAGCCAGTGTTTCGGCTAAATGGGGTAATAAAATCAGTTTATCTGCTAGTTGGGCATCAACCGTTGAGGGGTTCATTGGCGTTAAGCAGGAATGGTAAAAGCGGTATCAGGGAAGGCTTTTTTTAGTTCGGCTTCCAGTTCGCCATTTTGTAGCATTTCTACCAAAATATCAAACCCGCCTTGAAATTCACCATCAATGAAAATTTTTGGCAACGTGGGCCATTCTAACACTTCATTCAGGTACTGGCGTTTTTCGGGGTTTTCCAATACATCTTGCATTTCAAAGGGCAAGCCCACTTGTTGGAAAATTTGGGCAGTTCGCATAGCAAACCCGCATTTTGGCTGAGTTTTCGTACCTTTGGAATAAATCATAATTTTATTGCTGGTTAATTCTTCAGCCATTTCTTTGGCGATAGGGTGAGTGGTATCTAGGTCAAGCATCATCATGGTGAAAGTATTCCTTACAGTTAAAACAAAGGGTTAATAAAAAAAGACTATAGAGATATAGTAGCTGAAATGTTACGGGGTTTCAATCTGCCATTCTGAAAAAATAAGAAAACGATAAGATTTCAAAACAAAAAGCGAAAGAAAAAAGACAAGGTCGTTTTTTTATGGTTTAATAGAGAAACAATTTGATATGTACCCTTAGAAGCTGTCTGCATAGTCGCCAATCAAGGCACTTTCGTTGTCATTTGCGGTACTCATTCGGTTATTTACTAGGTGTAAACGCCCGTCATTGCGTTCCTCATTCCTAGAAATTGCACTTCCTTGACAACTATGCAGACAACTTCTTGATTTTGAACTGAAAGGTTTTTCCACCATGATGATGATGTCTTCCACCCACACCCATATTTCTGCCGATTTAAATGATAGCGTACCCAACCGCTACGAGTTAACGTTGCAAATAGCTGAAACCGCCAAACGCTTAAAAGAAAATAATCGGGAATCTCGGAAGCGGGAATTGTTTGGGTCTGAAATGGGTGCTAATTACTATGATGATAAAGTCATTTATCAATCGTTAGTAATGAAAGCCAGCGAAATTGATTTAGGCGATGGGTTAATTGGTTAACCTTTTAACACCCCTTACTGTTTTCGTTATTCTAACAGGTTTGAACAAGAAACAACAATGATGATGATGACTTTCTCTGCTGCTGATGCTACCCTGCCCGAAGAAGAGAATACAACCAACACGATTGAATCCGTTGCTGCTGCTGCTCAAGCACCCAAGGCAACTATTTCTGAAGCCGTTAGCCTGCCTAACTTAACGGCAAAAATTCCTGTTGCATCCACCACCATGGGGTCTGTTTCATTACCTGAAACAGGGGTTTCCTTGCCTGCTTTGCCCAATGAATTTAACCAAACAGAAACCTTGGCATCCGCTTCAGAAGTAGCCAGTACGCCCCAAACGGAAACCTTTGCTTCTATCGTACAAAACCCGATACCAGCCGATAAACAAAAGCCTCCTAAAATAAAAAAAGACCCGCCTCCGCCACCCAAACCCTTAACCCCTGAAGAGGAAGTGGCTTTGCGTCGGAAGCAAAAGTTACAATCGCTTTGGTGGAACAGGGTGCTAAGTGTTGTGCGTTGGAGCGTGTTGGGAGCCTTGGGTTATGGTATTTATTGGTTAGCCCAGCAGCCGTTTTGGATGATAACACCCCAACAAGTGCAGTTTAAAGGGGCTGATATTTTATCCGCCACCGCATTGCTGCCCCCCATTCAAAAAGAATTGAATCGGCCCTTATATGCGTTGCAACCACAAGCCATTGAAACAGCACTGAAAAAGGAGTTTCCGTTGATTTCCGCCGTGCAAATTCGTCGGAGGCTGTTTCCTGTTGGGTTGGATGTGCAGGTTAATGAGCATCAGCCATGGGCATTAATTTATGACCCGTGGGAAAAAGAGGCGGTACTTTCGTACTATCGGCAAGTATTTCTACCCCTGCATTTCCCTAAACAACCGCATCCTTGGGGCATTCGCCCTATAGATAAAGCCATCATGCCCAAACCCTATGCCTTTGTATTGGAAACCTACCAAAGTATGCGGTTTAACGGGCAACAATTCACGCTTTCCCCCAAAGTATTATCGGCTGATAGCTTAATGTTGTTTACTTCAACCCAATGGTTTAGAACGATGCCCCAACCCAAACGACTCAAGTTTTTGAAGGATATGGATAGGCTTTTAAACGGCGTCAGAGCCGTTTCTTCCGTGCAAGTGGATGCCTTAATTTATAATCAACCAAACGATGCTATTAGTTTGGAACTTCGGCTGGAAAACCAACCCAAACAACCCGTAACCGCCCTGTTAGGCCGGTGGGATGAGGGGTTGTTTGATAGAGCTTTACGCCTAAAGCCCTTAATTGGCGGGCTTCCGTTTGTGAAAGAAGCCGTGGGTAATGAAAAAGCAGGGGCTTGCTATAAGCAGTTAGATTTTAGATGGGGGCAAAATGTAACCGTAGCACTTTGCAGCCCGAACTTGCTTGAAAAACCAACCTTAGATGAGGATGCTAAACCACTGGTAGTGGTAGAAGATGATGACGCTCTAAGCACAACGGAAATACCCACTGAACCGACTGATACGGCAGGGCGTTAAGCAATGAGCCAACCGTTATGAAGCCAAAGCGGATTTTGATTGTTCGGCTTAGTGCCTTTGGCGATATTGTGCAGACCTTGCCACTGCTAGCCGAAATTCGACGATTATACCCCGAAGCTACCATTGGGTGGTTGGTGGAAGAAGCAGGGGCTAGCTTGCTTGAAGGCAATACGGCTTTAGATGTGTTACATATAGCTAAACGGAAAACGTGGCTAAAGCAGTTAAAATCACCACTAAAGTTTTTTCACGCAGTGGCTGAAATTGGCTCGTTTATTGCAGCACTCAAAGCCCAGCGGTATACCGTTGTTATTGATGTGCAAGGCTTATTGAAAAGTGCCATTTGGGGCTGGTTGGCAGGTATCCCAAAACGCATTGGTTTTACCCCTGCCAGAGAACAGGCGTTTCGGTTTTACACCCATACCCATGCCAGTTTTCACCCTATTAAAAGCACGCTTCATGCCACCCAAGAATTTTTAAGTCTGCTGACGCTGGTAGAAAAACACTACGCCATCCCCACCGTGGATGCGTTGCAGTACCCAATTTTTCAGCAACTACCCCCACTTTCTGCGGATGCAGTGGCTCCATTTATCCCCCCTGAGTGGCTTTCAAATAGGCAGTTGGAGCCAATTATTCTATTAGCCCCGTGTACGGCTTGGGCTTCTAAACAATGGGGAAGGCAACAGTGGGTAACCTTGGCTGGCTTGCTGATTGAGGCAGGTTTTAAGGTGGTTTGGATAGGCTCTAAAGCAGATGTTGCTTGGTTTACCCCCTTGTTTGAAGCGTTGGGTCAACAATCAACCCAGCAGAGAAATCACTGGGTAAGCTGGGTGGGGGAAACCAGTTTACAACAGTTGTACAGGCTGTTTTCTAGCGTTGATTGTTTGGTGGGGGCAGATAGTGTGGCGTTTCACTTAGCCAACGCTCATGCTAGGAATCATCCGCATCAGTCTCTTAAGCTAGTGGGGTTGTTTGGGGCTACAAAACCCACAAGAACGGGGGCTACCTTTCTACCAGAAGAATCGGTTGCTACCATGCTACAAACGAAGGAAGCCTTGCCTTGTATGCCTTGTCATCAGCGTAACTGTTTGTTAGATGTAAATGCAATGGCTTGCATGCAGGGATTATTGCCCCAACAAGTGTTTGACTCTATTCGTATATTGGTTAAGAACTAAAAGGATATTTTATTGATGACTTCCAATCAAACCCAAACAGTCATTTCCCCTTCGGGGCAATATTGGTTAATGAAAAGTGAACCCGAAGCCTATAGCTGGCAACGGTTGCTAAGCGAAGGTAAAACCTTCTGGGAAGGCGTTCGCAACTATCAAGCCCGCAATAACTTGAAGCAAATGCAGGTAGATGACTTGGCGTTGTTCTACCATAGTGTTTCTGAAAAAGCAGTGGTAGGGGTCTGTAAAGTAACCCAAACCGCCTACCCAGACCCCACCGATGATACAGGCAAATGGGTTGTGGTGGATGTAGTGCCTGTTGAAACCTTGGCTGTACCCGTAACGTTAGCCACCATTAAAGCCACAGAAGCGTTGGCAGCAATAGCCTTGGTTCGGCAAAGTCGGCTTTCAGTTGTGCCGTTGACTTTAGCGGAATTTGAGTTGATTTTATCAATGGGGAGCTAGTTGTAGATTAACATCTGACAAAAAATGAGTGTTTATGATTGCTGGATTTTACTAAAATT
>JAPLIO010000248.1 GCA_026389055.1 Candidatus Melainabacteria bacterium
CCAAACCCATCACCTCCCCCCAAGTTTCAAGGGGCTTCGCCCCTTAACCCCTTCCAACATCTACACCCTAAACATTCTTATCGCCATATTGAGCAATGCGAAACATCTCCCTAGACGGGTCAGGAGATTCCTCGACTACGCTCGGAATGACACATCATCTTTATTAATTCCCCCAGCATCCCCAACCCAAGCCGAAACAAAAAGGAGACCCACCCACCATGATGGCAACCGTTTTAGACCTTCTTAACCAAGTACTACGCAGGGCTGGGCAATCTGCCTTAACCAACCTAACCAACCTAAGCACCCCCGCCAAACAGTCGCTCGATTTTTTAGCCCAAATCTACACCGAACTACTACAAACCGTACCCGTACCCCAACTCTATCAAACCCAACTCGTACTACTAGCCGAAAACGAAAACACCGTAGACCTAAGCAACCTAAGCACCACCAATGATTTAG
Organism: Candidatus Melainabacteria bacterium; assembly: GCA_026389055.1. GTDB lineage: Bacteria > Cyanobacteriota > Vampirovibrionia > Vampirovibrionales > JAJTHC01 > JACEUU01. Next base: position 460 of record JAPLIO010000248.1, read on the forward strand.
TCGTACTGCATAGGGTCTTCCTCGTTTCCACCAACGGGCTCAATCAAACACCCCTATTTTACCTACCAGAACCCATGCCACCGCAAATTAATTTCGTTAGCAACCAACCCACCCACTTCACCTTCCAAAACAGTCAGCTAGTTCTATTACCAACCCCCACCCAAGCCACCACGCTTTCAATAACCTACACCCCCAGCCCAGAAAGCTTCTATAACGCCACCGCCGAAGTGTACTTTCCGCTAGGGTGGGAACGAGTGCTGGTACTAGGCACATTAGCCTATTTACAGCAGTTTTTAGGTGAAAGCAACGCCAACAATAGTTTTTTACAATACATGAACGCCAAGCTTCAACTGAAAGCAAAAGCCCTTAAGCATAGTGATTTTCGGTTTAAAGGGTATCGATCGTAAAAAACATGAAGCGGGACGACACACAGGTCGTCCCCTACGAAGGAAAATTAATAGATTACCGTAGGGACGTGATTTATCACGTCCGCCCCATAATCCCCAAACGGACGTGATAAATCACGCCCCTACATGAATTTCTCGTAGAGGTGCGATTTATCGCATCCGCTCCTAGATTTAAGCCCCACATCAAACAAAAAAAGGAGACCACCCACCGATGGCGATTTTCGACTACTTCAACCTAAACGGAGGAATGAACCGCCTAGCCAACCGCATGGCCATTCCCCCCACCGAAGCCGACTGGATAGACAACCTGCACTGGCAAAACCAACAAGGCTGGAGCAACCAAAACACCGGCTGTAAAACCATGAACCCCACCAACACCCTAAACAACGGAGCCAACATTGTTTCCCTATTCGGGTTTTTGGATACCTACGGCGTGTACCAAACCCTAGCCCAAGCAGGCAACCAACTCTACAAAATAGACCCCCTAACAGGCGATATTTTAGACACCCTAGGCGAAGTTTCCAGTTCTCCCTGCCAATACACCGTGATTCTAGGCTGGTGCATTGTAGTAGGGAAAGATAAGCCCCCCCTAAGATGGAACGGGCAAACCGCCCTAGAACCCCTACCCAATTGGCCCCCCAATTTAGTAGATTATGTGGCAGGCAACCCTTCCCTAGCCGCCACCTATGCCAACAGGCTTATTCTAGCAGGAGACCCCACCTTCCCCAACGCCGTTTACATTTCCGCCAGCGAAGACCCCGAAACCTTCACCCCCAACAACGCCCTTGAAGAATCCGCCGGTGCCATTCAAGTTTCCCCTGGCGACGGGCAATATATTACCGCTTTAGTACCCATGTTCGTTCCCTACACCAACGAACAAATTTTGCTTATTTTCAAGAATCGGTCTGTTTACGCCCTGAAAGGCAATAGTGCCAGCGATTTTACCCTTCAACAAGTAGCCAACCATGTAGGAGCAGTCAGCCCCAAAGCCGTACTAACCGTAGGGCAAGAAGTATGGTTTCTTTCCGAACAAGGCATCAGTTCCTTGGGAGTTAATAGCCAACTAGGCGTGCTAGCCTTGGGCAATTTATCTGCCAAAGTACAGCAATTAACCAGTAACCTCAACCGAAGTCAACTACACAAAGCCTTTGCTTACCACGATATTACCAGACAAGAAGTGTGGTGGTGGGTAGCCGAAGGCAGTAGCAACATACCCAACCGTGTATGGATTCAAAAAAACCTAGAAGGCAACAGCGTATGGAGCTTACGAAGCGGACTTTCCGCTTTTTGCGGGTTAGCCCTACCCACAGGCGAACTAATAACAGGTACTAACGGTGGGGTTTGGCATCAGCAACGCATTGGAAACACTTACAACGGTAGTTCCATTGCGTGGCAATACAAAACTGCTCCGCTTTCGTTGGGGGCAGCCAGTTTAAGCAAACGCCTAATACCAATTCCAAGTTTAAATAGCGTGTTGAATATAGGGGAAATAGGCGAACGATTTCACCCACGCTGTATTAGCCTCTACCCAGCGTAAAGCCTTCACTAAATAAGCTTCCACTGCATCCAACGTCTCAAAATAAGTATTGCCAAAAAACCGAGTCCGAACACCCTTCCACAACTGCTCCACAGGGTTCAATTGCGGGCTATACGGCGGTAAACAAATTAACCGAATATTAGCAGGAACAACCAGCCCCCCACTTCTATGCCAACCTGCACCATCCAAAACAAGCACAATCTCATCTTCAGGGTAACGCTCACTTAATTCCTGCAAAAACAACGTCATACAAGCCGTATCCGCATACGGAAAAATCAACGAAACACTCTCTCCCGTCTTGGGTTCAATGGCACTATACGCATAGAGGTATTGCCGTATATGTTGAGCTTCCACTACTGAACGTTCACCCTTGGGTAACCATACTTTACGAACTTGGCAAATTTTGCCAAACCTCGCCTCATCCTGAAAAAATATCCGAACTGGCTTTTTTACTATTTTTGTAACAGAGGTAACGAATTCAGGGAGTTTTTTTGAAGAGGGTTTGAGCCTCCTCATTATGGTTGGGATGCACTGGGCGAGGCACTTTTGCTTTCCAATCGTGGCGATTGAGCAGGTTGTAAACAGTTTGAAAGATGACGGGTCTGCCCACCAGTGCGTTGAGTGCCTGGTGTAAATCGTAGATGCCGACCTTACCTTTGTGGCGTTGTAGTAGGTCTATTTCGGCTTGTTTACTGGGTAGTAGGCTATTGCGTACAATACCTTTTTTAGGATAGAGACTGTGAAGTCCGTGTTGTTGCACTTGGGCTTGAATACGTTGTACGTGTCGAAAGCCGAAACCCGTATGTTGGGCTATTTTGGCTTGTGTTTTACCGTCGATTATTTTTAGTTTAATGCAGAGGAATCGGCGGTAGGTTTTCTTGTCGGTGAAGGTTTTTTCAAAGGCGAGTACGTCTTCTTTGGTGATCATGATTAGCATCTTTCAAACAAACAATAATACCCCTCTATTATACGCTATTTAAACTTGGAATTGGTATAAGCAGTGTGGATTTATACCTTCGGCAAATTAGCCAAAGTTCGCTAACCATCAATGCGGAATGGGATTTAGGACGTTCTGTTACTACGCCCCTAACCCCCACGGTGGATGTAGGGTCTAATCAGCAAAGCAACCTGTACGGGCAAGCCGTTTACAACTTACAAAACTACAACGGTAGCTTATCAGGCGTAGTGCGGTTTTTCCCAGATGGCACAGGCAGTTTATTTCAGCTTTCACTTTCAGGTACGTTACCCCTACAACCGTTTACCCTAGAAGGGTTTTCATTTAGAACCATAGAAGGAGGCTCTGTTCAATTATGATGATGTCCAATATTCAACGCTTACGCCAAGGGCAAATGCAGAACGGTCAGCTAGTTAATGCCGACGATTTAAACGCCGAAATAGATCAACTACTAAACCAAAGTAACACCCATGACGATTTATTACTACAAAACAGCACCCTAACAGGCAATAAAGTGTTTGCCAACAGTGCCACAGTCAACCAAAATTTGACGGTACAGCAAACGGCTCAATTTAACCAATCCGTCAAAACTAACACCGTGTTAGAAGCTACCGCCAATAGTGGCGTAACCGTTGAAGGCGTGCGGATGCGGGATGGGATGATTCAACCGATGGCTCCAACCGTGTTAGCTCAAACCCCAGTTGATGGGGAATTGTGGTATCAGGCTAGTACGCAAGGGTTTTATTATGCCCAGCAAGGCACGAGGATGATTCGGAGTTATACCCCTAACCATGTGGCAGGCAAACCGCCAAAATGGTTAGATAATAACCGCATTCAGTTACCCAGTGGCTTAGAAGCCATGGCAACCGATAGCAGTGGCAACCAAGCCCTCATTCGGGTGCCCGGTGCAGGGTTAGAATTAAACCTAAACACGGCGGGCGTTTTAGGCTTAGATAACGGCACCCGAGCCAACGATACCTTCTATTATGTATGGCTACTAGCCGATGCTAACATGAATGTTTCCGCCGTGTTTAGCACAAGCCCAACGGCGTTAAGCACCAGTATTCCCAGCACATGGGTTTATCGGCGAAGGTTGCCTGTGGTGTGTAAAACCTACCCCACTAGTATTACGTTAGGAAGTACAACAACCGCTTACCCCAAAGCAGGGGCTATTGTGAAATTTATCATTCTGTATTGGGGAGCCACCGTTCACCAACAATATATTGTAACCAATAGTGCTAACGTAAGCTACGCAGACCCCACAGGAGCTTGGACCATTGGTGAAAGCAACGTGGTATTTGATGGGATAGGCCCTTTTGATGTAAGTAACCCTTTTGGTGCAGCCATCAACATCACAAAATGGGTACCGCCTATTGATGTGCTTGCCCTTCAATTTGCTTGGAGCATTCGGGCTGCGGCAGGGGAATATCGGTTAAGCGATAGTGCTGGGAATCGGTATTGTTGCGTAGGGTCTACGGGTATGGGGCTAACCCCCATGTTACCGTTGGATAGTAACAGAACTATCAACTACTACAAAATGGGCGGGGCTGGTTCCGTGCTCAATTTAGATGTAGTTGGGTTTATTTTGGCAACGTAATAGTAATGCTAAAGATTCACTGTCGTTTTCTATCATCGATGGTCGTTCCTAGCTTTCGCTGGTGGGCGTTAAGGGGGTTCTTGTTCGTTGATTGCCCTGCAATCACTCTGCTTGACACAGATGCTTAACACCCACCAGCTAAAGACTGAAACGACAATCGATGATAGAATATGGCATTTAATGATTGAATTGGTATAATACCATTTTTAAATGAGTCTAATGTAAAACGTTTGCACTAGTCATTCAAGACGACTACCAGTTGAACCGATAGTAAAGAATAGCCCTTATTTTTTACTCTTTATTCTTTACTGGAGCTTTTTTTATGATGATGATGTCTAACAAAAAAACGTCTACCCCCAACGCCAATCAACGGTGGTATCAAAAAGATAAAACCTTATTATCTTTGGTTAATAAATTGCAAAAAATGCCCACTGCTTTAATGGAAACTTATTGTAAGTGTATTATTGATTACGCCCTAGAGCTTTACAAACAAGATACGAATAAACGATTGTTTATTGAGGCGGGTTCTGAAAAACATCAGGGGTTAATTAAATCGCTTGATAAAAAACGGTGGTTCGATAAAAACCCCTATTCTTACCGTGCTTTTAATGGTTTATATTTAATGGATGAATTACGTCGTAATGACTTGGCTCTACGCTTAATACAATCAGAATCGTTATTACATGCTTACAACCAACGGTGTTTACAGTGTGATTGTTCACCGAATTTGGACGTTGTGGGGCATTTACTATTAGTTTTTGTTAATCAAGGCGAACAAGAAGCCTTATCAACACTCAATTTACTAGAAACCCAAGGGCAATTGGGGCGGTTAATTAATGCCTCTAATTAAGAAGCAACCAATCCCTGCCAGCCTATTCTTTTGATGAAAAACTTCCAGTAATCGGAGCAGTCTGTTTTGATGATGATGATGATGATGATGATGTCTACCCCTTTTTACAATCAACCCAACAAACAAAACGGTCGTTCTAGCAGAACACCCCAACTTTTAGGTGAATTTAATACGCCTTCACCTACCACTGCTATGCCCCCGTTCCCTTCACCTGCCCCTAATGTGGTTAATTCATTACCTTTCTCAGCAATGGCTACACCACAAAATACTCAATCTACAGCATTGCCTTATTCTATGTCGTTAAAGCAGGCCTTACTTCAACCATTACCGATACCTGAAGCCGTAGTAACCAAAAAAATCGGTACGATTCTGCTTGAAAAAGGGTTGGTTTCGCCTGAAAAATTAAGCAGAGCCTTGGCCGAAGCCAAAGCGTCTGGCGAACCGATTGGGAAAGTATTGGTTTCAAGCGGGTTTGTTACGGAAGAACAATTGGGTAAAGGCTTGGCAGAGCTTCATCAGCTAGACTATATTAGCGTTAAGGGCTTGGTATTAAAGCCTGAAATTATGAAGCTATTACCGGAAGATTTTATTCGCCAAAACTGCATTATTCCTCATCATTTAGATTTGGAAGAAGGTCGGTTGGAAGTTATTATGGCACGCCCTGATAAAACGAAGGTGCTAGATGATATTGCCTTGATGACTCGGTATCGGGTTACGGTCAAATTATCCACTTCTTCGGAACTTTCTGACATACTAGATGCTTATTACGCCAAACGGTATTCTGCAGACCAAGTGCTTGAAGCCTTAGAAGTGGATGTACTGAAAAATGAACTCTTCGATGCCTCAGGCAACAATGCAGCCCTAGAATTGGAAATTGAAGCCGCTGCCAATTCGGCACCCGTTGTACAATTTGTTAACGCCTTGCTTACTGAAGCCGCAGACCGTAATGCTAGCGATATCCACATTGAGCCGCAACCGCAACGCTTGTTGGTTCGGTTTAGAAAAGATGGTATTTTGCATGAAGCCAAATCACTTTCTTTAAAAATGGCGTCTAGCATTATTTCCAGAATTAAAGTTATAGCGGGCATGGATATTTCGGAACGCCGTCGTCCGCAAGATGGTAGAATTAAACACACGGTAGGCAGTAACAGTGTGGATATGCGGGTTAATAGTATTCCACTAGCCTATGGGGAAAAATTGGTTATTAGGCTATTAAAAATGAATGCGGGTACCAGTGGTATTGAAAATTTGGGGTTAGACCCTGAAGACAAGAAGAAACTAGCGAAGCTTATTCGGTCTCCGCACGGTATTATTTTGGTTACAGGCCCTACAGGTTCAGGTAAAACCAGTACGCTTTACGCCAGCCTCCGAGACATCAATACCCCAGACCGTAATATCTCTACCATTGAAGACCCTATTGAATATGTGTTACCTGGGGTGAACCAAATGCAGGTACAACCCAAAGCAGGGCTAACCTTTGCTAGTTGTTTACGGGCGTTATTACGGCAAGATCCTGATATTTTGATGGTCGGGGAAATTCGAGATTCTGAAACGTTGGATGCTGCGTTAAATGCCTCTTTAACAGGGCACTTGGTTTTCAGTACCATTCACACTAACAGTACCGCTAAAACTATTTCTCGGTTATTGGAAATGGGAGCCCCTTCTGACTTAGTTAGTACTTCGGTTATTGGTATTATTGCCCAACGATTGGTGCGTAAATTGTGCGACCACTGTAAAGAACCCTATACCGCCACCCCTGATGAACGAGATATTTTAGGGCTTTCTGCTACAGACCCTGCTGTTACTTTACACAAAAGTGTTGGCTGTAAGCACTGTAACGATACAGGGTTTTCTGGTCGAACAGGGCTGTATGAGCTTATGCCTGTTTCTCGTGATTTAGCCCAGCTGATTGATGCAGGTATCTCTAGCGTTGCTTTAGAAGATGCTGCTGTTCAAGAGGGCATGAAGACTTTAGCCATGCAGGGTAAGGTTAAAGCCCTTAAAGGTGAAACCACCCTAAGCGAAGTGGTTAGAGTGTTGGGGTTTGAATTGGGTAGTAACCCAAGCCAGCAAATCAACCATAATCAACCACATAAAGGATAACGGGTTGCAACAACCATGATGATGATGCCTGTTTTTTCTTATAAAGCGTTAGATACTGAATTCAAACGAGTGGTAGAAGGTAACTTAGAAGCCATTGATTTACGGCATGCTAAGCAGTTGTTGCGTAACCAAGGCAAGATGGTTCAAAAACTGGAAAGAATCCAACAACGCAGGGGTAATGCGGCTACCTTTGGTTTAACGGCTAGCAATGGGGCAGGGTTTTTATCTGGCTTACAAGCACTATTGGCTCAACGGCCTGGGCTGAAGCACGTTTATATGTTTACCCAACAAATGGGTACCTTGTTGGGTAGTGGTATCCCTTTGGTTGAAACGCTGTATTTAATTGAACAACAAACGGTGCATCCCCCTTTTCGTAAAATGTTGCAACAAATTCGGGCAGATGTTATTAACGGGCAGACCTTTAGTGCGGCGTTAATTCGGTGTAAAGGTACGTTTTCTCGGTTGTTTATTGCCATGGTTCAGGCGGGCGAACAAACGGGCGATTTATCTCGTATTTTCTTGCGTTTGGAACAGCTCATTAAAACGCAAATAGGGTTGCGTAACAAAATTACGGGTGCACTTATTATGCCCGCTTTTACCTTATTGGTTATTTCTGTTGTCTTGGTCATTATGTTGATTTTTGTTGTTCCTCAGTTTGAACAAATTTTTGATAGCCGTGGGGCTAGCTTACCCTTTATTACGGTTTCTTTGTTAATGGCTAGTAAGGCATTGCAAAACTTTTGGTGGCTTATCTTAATCGCTCTTTTTTGTGTGGGCACTTGGTTTAACGTGTTTAGGCAGGGGGTGGGTAAACCCTTAGTAGATAGTGCTTTACTGCGTATTCCCTTGCTCGGAGATTTTTTGAAAAAGCTTTATGCTAACCAGTTTACGGCAACTTTAGCCAATTTGCTGGGTAGTGGCGTTATTATTACGGAAGCCTTTAAAACGGCAGCAGCTACGGTTACCAATCATGAAATAGGCTTGGCGTTTGAAGCTGCTCAGGAATCTCTACTATTGGGTAGTTCTGCTTCACGCCCGTTGGAAGAGTCTAAGGTTTTCCCTGTGTTGGTTACTAAAATGTTAGCCATTGGCGAACAAACAGGTGAAATGGAAGTGATGTTGAATAAGGCGGCTTTGTTTTTAGAATCGGAAATTGAGATTGGCATTACCCTGCTAACGGAAATGATTCAGCCTATTATCACCATTGTATTGGGGGTTTTGTTACTGTATGTGGTTTTGGCTATTTATCTGCCAATTTTCGCCCTCAACAAGGTGATTGCAGGATAGACTAATATTATAGTGTTTTAAATCATTTGTTTTGTAGGGGTTTATTACGTCCGCCCCACAACCCCCAAACGGATGCGATAAATCGCACCCCTACAGAAAAAATGCAAATAAAACAATTCAAAATACTATAACTAACGTTTTATCGCTTCGGGCTAGGACTTTTGTCGGGGGGTGCCCAAACAGGCACCCCCTGACAAAACCAACCAGCTAAAAACGCAAGCGACAATCGATGATAGAATAGGCTACTTAAGCCGATGGGTCGTCTTTCAAGCCGTATTTGTTAACCAGCTCCCTAATCCGAGATTCTGGCAACGGGTGCGTTTGCAAAAACTCAACACCCCTACCCTTACCGCTGCCTTCTTTCAACACTTTAAACACCACCAAAGCCGCATTCGGGTTATACCCCGCTGTTTTCATTTCAATAATACCCCGCTCATCGGCTTGGGTTTCTTGCAAACGGGTAAACTTCAAATTCGCTAATTGAAATCCTAAACTAGCCCCATTGGCTACCCATGCATTACCTGTTGCTGTAGCAATCACTTGGGTTAAAACGGAAAACCCAGCACTTCTAAAAACAGATTTCGTTACATGGTTTGCCATAATATGCCCCAACTCATGCGAAAGCACGAAGGCTCTTTCGTCGTTGGTTTTTAGGGCATTCCACAGTTTCTTGGTCATCACAATGTTTTGCCCATCCGTGTAGGCATTGAATACATTTTGCGTATCTAGTTTAACACTTTTTACTTTTTCGGTGGGGATATTGTTGTCTAGCAATAGTTTATCCACAATTTGCTGGGGCGTTTGCGGTTCAAGGCTTGCCCCTGAAGAAGTGGCCAATACGGCTGGCAAATTGAGTGCAATAAAACCACTCAGCAATAAAGCCAAACAAAAACGAGTAATGGTAGAAGATGATTTCATAAGGGAGAACGAACTTTCTATTCAACGAAGTAACCCGTAAACTTAGCAACGCTTTTACTTTTTTAGATTATACTAATGTATTATAATCGACAGTTGTTTTTTAAGCCCTTACTGTAACAAGAAAGTAATAATCTATATGATGCCTTCTTCTCTCCTTTCCACCGTGGCAGATACGATGCAAGCCCTCACTTGGCGAAATAACCACTTAGCAGTGGAAGCTCTTCCCTTACCCGTTTTGGCAGAAGGCGAAGCCCTCGTTCAAGTGCTAACGGCTGGTGTTTGCAATACAGATTTAGAACTGATTCAAGGGTACATGGGCTATGAAGGCACGCTGGGGCATGAATTTGTGGGTACCGTTGTGGGTCTTTCTGAAGAATTGGTAGCCACCCAAGCCGATTGGTTAGGCAAGCGGGTTTGCGTAGATATTAACGCCGCTTGTACGTTAGCCACTTCCCCAGAACATTGCACCACTTGCGGACACCCCCACCACTGCCCAAACCGCACCGTTATTGGCATTGTGAATCACGATGGCGGGTTTGCCCACTATATGAAGGCTCCGTTGCGGAATTTGTATGAAGTGCCTGCTTCGGTTTCTAATGATAGAGCGGTTTTTTGCGAACCATTGGCGGCGGCGTTTGAAATTCCTGAACAACTAAAATTATCGCCTGAAACCAAGGTGATTGTGCTGGGCGATGGCAAATTAGGCTTGCTAATTGCCATGACGTTGCGATTGTTTAGCAACAACGTTGTTTTAGCAGGTAAACATCCTGAAAAATTAGCCTTGGTGGCGGATTTAGGCATTGAAACCGTGCTTTCTTCCACCTATCAGCCAACGGCTTTAGCTGATGTAGTGGTGGAAGTTACAGGCACCGCTAGCGGGCTTCAACAGGCGATTGATTGGACAAAACCTCGGGGAACGGTCGTGTTGAAATCCACCGTGGCTCAAGGGGCGGCACTCAATTTAGCTCCTGTTGTCATCAACACGCTTGCAAACACCTCGCATTTTAGTGGTAAAAGGGTTACCCAAAACAGGAAAAACCGCCGTTGTAGAAGCGTTGTTCGCTCATTTTAGCCAACAGTTTCAGGCATCTGGCATGGCGGAATCCGTCTTGTGGGTGGATGCGTCTCCTACCCTGAATTTAACCCATCAACTCGGGGCGGTTCATCCTGAAACGTTGACGTTGCAACAAGTAGCCAGTTTGCTAAAACGAGATTTTCGTAAAGCGGGCACTTGGGTGGATAGCTTGTTTAGCGAAGCTCCTCAGCCGTTGACGGAGCATCATGATTTGCTGACCGTTTTTTCGCCTGATCATCCGTGGCAGGCAGAAGAGTGGGAAACTCAGTTAGCTGAACCTTGGGTGTTGCCCAATTGGTTGTATGGCTGGAAGCGGTTGTTGAAAAAGCAGTATCAGTGGATTGTGATGGATGAGTCTTTCCCTGCACTACTCAACCCGTTACCGTTGGAAGATATTGCTGTGTTGTGGGTGGCTACGTTGGATAATACTTGGAATGAGGTAGAGCAGGCTCAGCTGGCGGTGCGGGGGAACCATTTGGGGGCTTTGGGGTTGGTGTTGAATCAGCCGATGGGGAAGCCTTCGTTTAGTTTGAAGCCGTTTTTACCTGTGGAAGAGGGTAGGTTGTTTCAGGCAACGTGCCAGTGGTTGGGGAAGTTGCCTTATTTTGAGGGCGATACGCAGTGGCAGTCAGCGTTTTTGCCTGCGGTGTTGCAATCCATCCAACGCCTCCCTTGGGGGGCTAATCATCTACTACGATGAAGGTTTAAATATTATTGAAACCGCTATACCGTGGAATCGTTCCCTATTGTGTAACATTTGTTTAATAAACCAGCATATCTTCTTGAAAATTATCTTTTTACGGCTACAATATTTAAAGTTATTCAAAAAATAGTTTTTGGCTTTATCTATTGAATAACCGTTTTGGATACGCTACTAATTATAACAGACACTTAAGGAAACTCTCTCTCTATGAATATCGGTATATTACCTTCTTTTACCCCCCCCTCTTTCTAGCCTTCGCTTTCAACCGAATGCGAATGCGACTGCTACCCCAACCCAACAACCTGTAGTAAAACAACCAGCAGAAGATACCTTTACACCTTCAACGCCTGCCCACCATAGCGGAGCAAATTTTGGCGGAGCAAATTTTGAAGGATGGCTTGAACCACTGTATAAAATGGATCTTTTAAAGGGAACTGGTGGCGTTATCTTTCACGAAGCCTTAAATCGTGTTATGGTGTTTTCTGAAAAAGACTCAAAATACATAACAGCACAAGGGGCAATAGATAAAGCTGATCCTAAACTAGCTACTGAAATATATGCAGAAGGACAGGCTAAACATAATATATTAAAGAAAAAGGGAACAGCACTTTTAATTTCAGAAGAAGCAGGTGTCAATACTCCCTTTGTTCAAGCTTTTATAGATAACTTATTAAAATATGCCAAAGCAGTTGATTTCAAACAGTTCGGTGTCACGCACAAAGCTCCTAAATCGGATGACAAACTTTTCTTGAAGATAACTAAAACACCACAAGAACCAAAAGTATTGGAGCAATTGGGTTGGGAACAGGTAGAAGGAACTGAAACAGATTATATTTTAAACCTCAGAAAGCAACAAGACCAAGTGCGTGCAATAGCGGAAAAGTTTATTAATCCAACCGATGATTTTTCCACTATAGATTATCCTGCTTTAATGGAACAACTATTTGCACCTTTTCATAGTGCAATAGAGCCATTACTCTCTGAAACCCAAAAGAAGACCGAGTTCGCAGAGTTCGTAATTAAACCTCAGATGTTAAGTCCGATTATATCCGAAAACCTTAATGAACACCTCAATAAAACCCATGGTTTCCCAGGTGGATATGCTGGTGGATATGGTTATGAAGAAGTTGTCCCAGTTTACTAAACAGCTCTTCTATAGCCGTTTCAAGTATTCTTGAACCCTATCGTAGGGGACGCTCTCCGTGGCGTCCCTTTTTATATCCATTAAAAGTTTAGATAGCGTAAGCGTTCAAACCAACCAGTAGGAACGACCATCGCATTTGCTCTGCAGCTGCCGATGCGTTCCGTCCACCGCAGGGGCAAAAAGAACATACCCTCGTCCATGCCCTTGTGGCATAGAGGGTTGGCTTTTTGGGGGTCTTTAGGGGCTTGCCCCTGAATTTGTGGGGGGTGTCGGGGGGTGCCCAAACAGGCACCCCCTGACAAACCAACCAGCTAAAGACGGAAGCGACAATCGATGAGAGAACACACTATTCTAACTTTTAATCGGCATTATCAACTAAAATGATGAAACGTTTTTTCAAACGTTAACGGCTGTAACCGCTGATGCACTTCTACCGTTTCCCCCGAAACCACCCACGCACTGGGCACTGTAGCCTCAACCACCCACCCATGCACCCGAAAGCCTAATCGTTTTAAAGCCGTCAAATTAGCATGCCACACATCAGGGCGAATCGTCCCCACCAGCTCAAAATCTTCCCCACCGTACAAAATGGCGTTTTGGGCGTGGTCTACCCCATAAGCCAACAACGGGCTAGCAATGGGTAACCAATCTTGATTTAATAAAACTTGAACGCCACTGGCGTGGGCTATTTTCAGGCAGGCATCTGCCAACCCATCGCTGGAATCCATCAAGGCACTGGTGGGGCTAATGGCTTGTAACCCTTGCCCTGCCTCCAACTTGGGCAGAGGCTTTAAAAATTGCTGAACGGGCAGAAAGGATTTATCTGCCTTGGGGTTTTGTTGTAATAACCGCAACCCTAAATTTGAAAGCCCATGATGCCCCGTGGCAATTAAATAATCGCCGCAGTGGGCTTGATTTCGCTTTAAACTGGCGGATGTTTCCCCGATGATGGTCAAATTAATCACCCACTGATTGCCTTTGACGGTATCGCCCCCAATCAGCTGGGCGGTGCAATGGCTGGCTTTTAAACAGGCTTTCATCCCCAAATAAAAGGCTTCAATATCGTCTTCGCTGGCGGTAACAGGCAATACTAACCCAACCAAAAAATGGAGGGCTTTCCCACCGCACGCAGCAATATCGCTAAGGCTTGCGGCTAACGTTCGCCAACCCACTTCGTAGGGGGTGCAAAAAACGAAAGAAAAATGCTGGTTTTCCACAAACGTATCAACGGTGTAAAGCCGAATGGGGGCGGGCAATTCAAGCGTTTCATGGAAGCAATCGTCGCCAATTGCCCCTGCTGGCATTAGCAAGCTTTGTGCAATATCCCACACAACGGATTCTTTTACCATCATCAACCAACAGACTTTCTTTTTTAGGCTTCTTGCGTTATTTTCTACCAAAACCGAAAGGACATTTGGATTGTTTGACCACTTCAACAGGAGGCGATTCCACAGGGGCTGCTTCGGCAACAAGCGTTGGGGGAAACTGTTGTTCTAACAGGTGAAGTACCTGCTTGTGATAGGTTTCAATCCGCTTAGGGTCGGTAGTATCGGTAGAATAGGGCCAAGGTTCAGCAGATTGAACGGGGCGTAACGCCAGCTGATGCAAACATAATGCGATGTTGGGTGTGGCTTGCGAAGGCACTAGCCACGCCATGTTGGCATCTAACCAAGTTATTGAAGCATCTGCTAGCCAGCAAGGTTTGGCGCTTTCTGTTTGCCAAAGACCCTTTTCCTGCAAGGCTTCGGCTTGTTCAGGCGATAAATAAAGGGCTTTCACCCACGCATGAGCCTGCAAATACTGCCAGTGGTGTACCAATGCTTCCAAACTCCAATGTTGGCAGTTTACCACAAGCCAATCGGTTAGCGTTTCAGGTATTGCCCATTGTTTCATCAGCGTTTCTAGGGGATATGGCGATAAAAACCCAAAGTGCGGATGCAGAATGCTTTGATGAAACGGAGCAAGCATCACCCATTGCACCAAACCTAACTGCCAGAGTGCTACGGCGGTTGCTACATCATTGGGTTCAATTTGCAAGCCGATGGTGAGTGCCGTGGTTTCTTTTATTTCGTGTAACAAGTGGGTTAGGTGTGCCGTTTCTACCGAAGATAAAAACGGTTGTGTGCCAGCTGGTAAGTTGAAACCAGCGGGTTGAACGGTTAAGAATAAATCCGTTACGCCCGCCGAAGAATCCCACGCCGTGGCCTCTTGAATCAGTCGGTTCGCAATAATTGAAACTTCAGGCATCCTTACTAGCGGATTGTTACCCAATAACAGGGGCAGGGTTAATTGTCCTATCAGTGGCATGGTTGCAGGGGAATGCGATTGCATAAACGCCATCATTAGCTCACGCTTTCTTTCCCAATCAGCTTAGCAGAAGCTTCTGCGGCAATATGCGTTTCAGGGTGAACGAGCCAATTGGCAAGCGTTTTGGCTACCCAAGGGGCTTCAGGTTCTAGCAACACGTCGTGAAACGCATCAGGCAAACTCAATAGCCTGTGCTGTTTACTGGGCGGTAAATGCTCAAAAAACAACCGTTTCATTTCAGGGGTGGAACTGACTTTATCTTGTTCCGCTACGCACATAAACACGGGTTGTTTCAGGTGGCTTAGCGTATTTTTAAGCCGATTCCCTTGCCAATCCTTCACCGTTTTCAAAAAGTTTAAACTCAGGTATAAAGGCACTTCAGGGGCAGGTAAAAGGCCTTTTAGATAGTTGGGGTTTCGGGTGATGGCATCAATGCCATAAGGCAGCCATACCCATACGGATTTTTTATTTTTGGTAAAGGCTAGCTTCAACAAATTAGGTACAACCCACGTTAGCGGAAACACCGCCATATTAGGCTTAAAAGCTGGCACAAATAACACCACTTTATGAAATTGTTTGGGGTACTGGTTTGCCAAATAAGTAACCATCAACCCGCCTAAACTGATGCCTGCCAGCACAATCTCAGTTGGAACCACAGTTTGTTCCGCTACTAAAGTAGGCAGAATGGTTTCAACAAACAGCGTTAAATCGGCATAAATTTCGCTCACATCAAACAGAGGAACGTGTTTATTTCTGCCAAAGCTTCGGCAATCGATGCTAATAATGGTATCAACTGATGCAATCAGCGGGTTTAAAACGGGGGTGGCATGGTCTACAGAACCCCCTAACCCCGGTATAAACACCATTAATCGCCCTGTTGGCGGTAGGTTAGCTTGCGGACGCTGCCAGATAGCCCCATTAAGGGTATGATTATCCGTCGTTTGAACGGTGAAGGGGGTTTCCTGCCACGCAAGCAGGGGGTGGGAAGAGGTTGCTTCTAACACGAGCGGTTTCCTTCATTAAGAATGATATAAAAACTAACTACTACTAGGCACTACACAAAATTTTTAGAACTGGGCTACTAACGCTTCCCAAAAGGCGGATTTAACCTCATGTTGACGCAATGGACTAAAATACTGTAAGCTTTGTTGCTTAACGAGGGCTTTCAAACTAGACAAACTGGCAGAAGACGAACTAAGGGCGACCAATTGTTCTACCCAGGTGCTGGGGTTATCTGCAATAATTGCCACTTCTTCTTCTAACGATTGTTGAACAAAGCTTTCAATTATTGTAGCAGAGATACTTGATTTTAGGGTGAAAACGGGTGTGCCATAATTTAACGCCTGTAATGTGCTGAGCGGTTCGCTCGTTGGGAAGGTGTCTAACACAACATCTGCCACATTCAGCAATTGCAAACGGTCCGTTTCCCTCATTGCCCCTAAGAAAACAACTTTTTCAAAAGCTTGGGCTGAAAAGGCTTGCTTCCAGCGGGTTTGAAGCTGTTCTTGCCAAGCCAATTCTTCAGAAGGCAGTACCAGCAATTTCGCTTTGGGTACGGCTTCTAAGGCTTGCATCAATAGGGCATCCATTTCAAGCCCAATACGGTAAGGGGCTTGCGGTAACACCCAAACCACATCATCATACAACACGCCAAAATCCTGTTTGAGCAACTTCGTATTTTCACCCAATTTTTTAAGCGGTAGCCACGGCAAACACACCACCACTGAAGCTTCCGAAAAATCGGCAGTTGAAGCGGGGGAGTAAGGTAACAGCAAGAAATCTATCGTTGAAGCACACCCTGTGGTTAAGCCTGAAAGTGAAATAGCTCCTTGTTTTGGGGCTAACCGCCGATTAGCTAAAAACGTGCTAACAGGGTCTTGATTCACATCCGTATAAAGCAACACATCTACATTTTGAGCCAAAATGGCTTCTTGGCAGGCTTGCCAATTCGTGGTGGAAAGCTGAACGTTGACCAAGGTTTCCGCATCAGGCGGAGTCAACCCTGCCACCCATTGCAAGGGTTGCCCAACTGAAAAGAAAACCACTTCTGTTGATTCTGCAAACGGTTCAGGCAACTGGGTAAACAGCCCCTGTATCGCCCAAGCCAACTTGTTTTCCGCTTGAAACGACCGTGAAACAATCCCGATTCTTCTAACGCCCGCTTGTTTGGGGCGAAGCGTTTCTGTTGGTAGCGTTGGCACGGCAGGCAAGGCTTTTTGCAACAACGTGTGATAGTGTTCTAACAATGATTTGACCGCTTCGCCTTGCTGTAGCAAGTAAAAAGGTGTATCGCCTACCTGCACGAGAGGGTTTTCTAGCTGAAAAGGGTTGGTCGTTAAGGCTTTTAAGCCCATCAATGCCCGATGATGGGTTGCCTGCACAGATTGTTGCGAAGCATGAATAACAGGCACCGTAAACAGTTTCCGCAACTCAATACCTGCATCATGACTGGCATCTAGGGCTTGATTATAATGCACTAAGGCTTCTTCTACTAAGCCCTGCACACTAAACGCATGGGCTAAAGCTAAGTGCGTGCGGGCATCGTTAGGGTTTAGGGCTAATAATTTGTTTAAAACCGCCACACTTTGAGCCGTCCGCCCCAATTGCTGAAGCAACGTGGCTAAGGCTTGCAGTGGGTCGATTGCTTCGGGTTGAAGTTCCAAAACCGCCACCCAATGCTGAATAGCCTTGGTGTACGCCTGTTGAGCCGTGTAAAATTGAGCCATCGCCTCATGCAATTCGGGTTGATTCCCCCCCAACGCCAACGCCGTTTCATAAGCCTGCTGGGCTTCGGCAGATTGATTGCCTTTGGTGGCTTGCAACAACGCCCCTTTTAGAAAAAACAATAACGGATTTTCAGGATGAGCCGTGGTAGCTCGTTCCAGCGTTTGCAAGGCTTCTTCGGGCTGTTGAGCGGCTTGATAAAGTTGGGCTAGCGTAATGTAAGCATCCGTCAATTCAGGGGCAATCGCCA
>JAPLIO010000060.1 GCA_026389055.1 Candidatus Melainabacteria bacterium
AAAGCAGGGCGTTGGTGGTGTTTAAAGTATCCCGTTCAACGGCTGAAATGGTGAGTGTGGGTATTATTGAAGCCCTTAAGCACTTGCCAGTTAAGACGATTACTTTTGACAATGGGAAGGAGTTTGCGTACCACCATAAAATAGCGTCAGCATTGGGTGTAGAGACTTATTTTGCCAAGCCTTACCATAGTTGGGAGCGTGGGACTAATGAGAACACCAATGGGTTGTTGCGTCAGTACTTTCCAAAGGGGACGGATTTTGGTATGGTTAGTGAGGCGGAAGTTTTGGTGGTTCAGCGGAAGTTGAATACTCGTCCACGCAAGTGCTTGGGCTTTAAGACACCGTTAGAAGTGCTACATGCCGTAGCTTAGCCGTTCCCCTTGTGGAACGCTTCTTACTTGAATCCGCCATACGACGCCTAAGCGGTGTTTTGGTTGAATGAAATTCACCCTACGGCGGAAGGATATCGTATTTTGGAGGAGATGATTTATACTTACGGTATTAAACCCACTTTGGGGTTGTAGGCACTTTTTTCCAACTGTAAACAAGCGGTATAATGATACTCTTACTCCGCTTGTTTTTTCCAAGTTTTGTTGTTATTTTGATTAAATAGAGGTCGCTTTAATTTGAATTGGAAACTTGCAAGGTGGGTTTAACTGAAACAACGATTATTCGGTTAGAAGAAACGGGGTTTGATTTAACCGCTTTGAAACAACTATTTCAGGAGCATAGCGATTTTAATGATTCGATAGGTTCACCTTTAAATACGCCCTGTTTTAAAGATGAGTTAGAACAATTACCCAATAAATATGCCCCTATTCATAGAGGGCAACTTTATTTGGCAAAAATTGATGGTGAATTTGTAGGGTGTGCAGGGCTTTATCAATTTTCAGAAAGCATTGCGGAAGTTAAACGAGTTTATGTTCAAACCCAATACCGAGGCAAGGGTATTGGTCGGGCATTGATGGAAGCCGTTATTGCTGATGCTAAAGCCTTAGGCTACCAACAATTGTACTTAGATTCTTTAGAACGCATGACGAATGCTAAAGCACTATACCCAAAATTCGGGTTTAAACGCATTGCCCCATTTAACGATGACCCAGAGCCAGATGTTTACTACATGGGTTTAGATTTAACTTAGCCTTGAACCCACTGCAAGGCTAGCCTACCCACGTAGGAAAACCCCTGCAACGTACCCACCGCTTCGCCAGTTGGGTTATTCGGGGTAAACGCTAAAAACGGCACATATTCCCGAGTATGGTCTGAACCTGGGGCGGTAGGGTCGCACCCATGGTCGCCCGTGATAATGAGTAAATCCGTCGGTTGTAAATCCGCTACAATGCCCCCTAAGCTTTCATCAATAGCTTCTAACGCTCCTGCATACCCCGCCACATCCCGCCGATGCCCATAATTCATATCCGTTTCAACCAAGTTAATAAATACCAACTGATTCGCCGTAGCATCCGTGATGGTAGATTGATTGCAGGCAAACTCTGCCAAGTTCAACTCGTTTTTAACCAAGGCTTCAATCACACTTAACCCATGGGCATTATTATCCGTATGAATGGTATGGGTAATGCCCACACCACAAAAAATATCGTGAATTTTACCCACGCCAATCGTCTGCACGCCCTGTTGTTGGGCTTGGTCTAAAATGGTTAGGCTAGGGGGTGGCACCGCATAATCATGCCGAGCAGAGCCTAACCGACGAAAGCCTTCCGCTACAGACCCCTGAAACGGGCGAGCAATAACCCTGGAAACTTCATGCTCGCCAACTAATAAATCTCTGGCAATTTCACACCAGCGATAAAGGGTTTCCAGTGGGGTAACATCTACATGGCAAGCAATTTGCCAAACACTATCTGCACTGGTATACACAATAGGGAAGCCTGTGTTTAGGTGTTCTTCACCCAATTCGTCTAAAATTTTTGTGCCACTGGCGGGTTTGTTGCCTAAAATGCCTTTGCACCCTGTTTCGGCAATAAACGCCTGCACTAGCTCCTCAGGAAACCCATTAGGGTAAGTGGGGAACGGCGTTTCTAGCGTGATACCCATCATTTCCCAATGCCCCGTGGTGGTATCTTTCCCGATAGATTGTTCCGCCAGCTTGCCCCAACTGCCAATGGCGTTAGCCTCTGCAGCAACGTGTTGAAGGGGCAGAATATTCCCCAACCCAAGCTTGGCAAGCGTGGGCAACTGCAAAGAATCAACGTTGGCATCAATATTGCCCAACGTATTAGCTGTTAATGAATCGCCGTAATCAGGAGCGTCAGGCATCGCTCCTACGCCTAGTGCATCAATCACCAAGATGTAGGCTCGTTTCGGGGTGCTCGTTGCGGTAGGGGGCGTGAAATGGGTTTCAAAAAAGGCGGGTTGTGAGGTCATGTTGTTGGGTATTCTTTCTGTTTGATAAAAGTAGTGGGCAGTCTGCTTTCATTGTCGTGAAAGTAAGATGGTTCGTCAATCCTTCTTTACAAACACCCTTCATAAACGTTACGCAAACAGGAAACTAATCGTTTTTGGTATAATGATTTTCTTAGTAGGCTCCATTTAATTGTAAGAAAAGGATTTCACCCCATGACACCCACCCCCACGGGCATTCCTGAAGGCGTTAAAAAGGCCGATTTCGTTCAACGCCTCTTCAACACCATTGCTAAACGGTATGATTTACTCAATGATTGCATTAGCTTTGGCATGCATCGCCATTGGAAGCAACAAGCCGTTAACCGCCTTCAACTGGAAGCAGGGCAAACCGCCTTAGATGTTTGCACAGGTACGGGCGATTTACTGGCGTTGTTGTTAAAAGCGGTTGGTAACAACGGGCAAGTAACAGGGCTGGATTTTTCTGAAGAAATGCTAGCCGTTGCCCATAAACGCTATACCGTTCATTTACAAGTGGAAGCTTCTAATTTAACGCTGGTTCAAGGTGATGCGATGGCACTGCCCTTTGCGGATAATAGCTTTGATGCTGGGATTGTTTCTTTCGGATTAAGAAACGTTACAACCATCGAAACCGCCGTTGCAGAACTAGTTAGGGTGGTTAAACCCGGTGGTGCGGTACTGAATTTAGATACTTGTCCTCAAGTTTTGTTGCCAGGGTTCGATATATACTTTAGCAAGGTTATGCCGTTTATTGGCAGGCTACTGGCAGGGAACCAGTCGGCTTATCAGTATTTACAGGCCTCATCAAAAAACTTTTTAACACCTGAACGATTACAGCAAGTGTTTCAGCAGTGCGGGCTAGAAGCCGTAACCGTTAATCGAACAGGGTTTGGTTCTGTTGCAATGGTCTATGGGAAGAAGGTAGGGTAAGCATTTCTTTGGGATAAGGGGGTTTATAGTGGCAGGCGTGAACGATGTTTTTACCGTTTTTCTCGTGATTGCTGGTACAGGAGGAGCTACATCAGGTGCCTTGTACTGGTTGCTTAATCAATCTGTTTTTGAAGAGTTTTCGGCAGTTGCATCACCCGTTTTTGGGAAAAAGACCGCAAAGAGGAAGGTAACCATTAAAGAAAAACTACTTAAATTATCATCGGATGATAAAGCGGCTTTTTTATTGGTTTTCTCTGAATTGAAGCACACTTACTTTTGCAAGTTACAATCTCAACCCTTACCATTTCAGTTTCCGTTAGCACACAAAGAATGGTTGCTGATTTTAAAAAATCCTGTTAGCTATATTAGTAAAGCCAACAGGTTACAACAACAATTTATTGCCTACTTAACAGAAACCTTGCAAGATGATTTAGACTTACATCAACAACTGGCTAGGCAGATTTTAACCACCTCCAAATCATCCAACGCCACTGGCGATGATTATGAATTGCAACTGCTTATTTTGAAACGAACCGTTTTTTGGCAATTAGCGTTAGAACTCTGTTTGGTAACATTAACGCTGCCTCCGCAAGAACAAGCATGGTATGGGATTAAGGCAACGCAACAAGCAACAGCCTTAAAAACGAAACCACGGGTTGCAGAAGCACTCTCTTCTGTTGAAGGGTATTGGCAAGTATTGGAAGTTGGGAAGCCCCGCCTTCATAAAATGCTAACCCAACATTTTCAAGAAAACGACTTTGCGAAGCGGTATCATTATCAAACGTTTGCCCCCCTATTCCCTGCTGATAGTGATACCTTAATTCGGTATGCCTTGAATACACCCAGCTTCATCTAGCTGATGAAGCGGTAATGGGTTATTTTAGGGTTAGCCTAATGCCTAGGACTCTTCCTGCGTATTTTTATTGATAGTTGCCGGGTCTTCTGTGCCAAACTCATTGAGAATAGCATCTTTTCTCGCTTGGATAGGCTGCTTTCTATCTTCGGGCAGTGCATCCCAAATAGCTTGTAGATTTTCCCCTAGCATGTGTGGCTGTTGCTCCATTAAATTATTATAACTCTATGATAGGTTGAAACCCACTAAAGTACCAACCGTATTTTTCAACACTGGTTTTTAGCCGATATTCTTTACTGTTCTCAACCTTCGCTCGTAAGATTTTTTCTGCATTTTCAACAGGGGGCAATGGATCTGCCCATTTTAAGCCTTCATAGCCTTGTGGCGAATTAGCATTAGACCATTTATTTTCGGGGTCAAAACCATACAATTTAAACGCACGATATTTCAATAGCTCTGGTATCGAAGAATGTTTATCCGTCAGCTTGGCAATAAAGGTCGGAGTCATAACGATATTACAAAGATTGGTATACAATGCAACATTTTTAGAATCAGCATAAAGATGATTAAATTGAACGTCTTGACCTTTTACTTTTAATCCATTCGCCCAAAGAAACGTACAGGTTGGAGAATAGTTGTCGTCATACAATACCGACAATTCATCACAACAAGATTTTCGTTTGTTCTCAGCATCATATCGAATAATCCGAAAAAGGTTTGTATTATTAAGTTGCTTAACCGTAGCAGGATGAGAAAAAACACACAAAGAAGCAACGGCTTGCTCAACACTACCATATTCTGAAGTTGCTAGCACTTCCTCTAATACAGATAAGCCATCAAATTGTTTGCGTTCAATATCCCAATCCATTTAAAACCTACTAATACCCTGATTTGCTATCCACCAACGATTGTTCTGCCACGAAGAACTTGGCATGAATCGCCTGCACGGCTTTGTCTGCGTTTGATTTATCCACCAACACGGAAATTTTAATTTCACTGGTGGAAATCATCTTAATGTTGATTTGAGCCTCCGCCAACGCCTCAAACATCCCTGAGGCAATACCAGGGCGGTCAATCATCCCCACACCCACAATGGAAATTTTCGCAATTTTATCATCAATTTCAACACCATTAGCACCCAAATCACCCAGCAATCTATCCATCAAGCCTTGGGCATTTTGTAAATCCCACGTATTCACAGTAAAGGCAATATCATTGGTATTCGCCGCTTTCCCAGTCGATTGAATAATCATATCCACCGAAATGCCTTCCGTAGAAAGGCGTGTAAACACTTTCGCCGCCGAACCCGGTTCATCTGGCATACCCAACACCGCCACAAGGGCTTGATTTTTATCGCACGTTACGCCTGCAATCACGCGTTCATCCATTGCATTCATGTCTTGTTCATCCATCACGGTTGTACCTGTATCTTCTAACGCAAATGTGCTACGCACCCGAACCTTAATGCCCCACCGCCTAGCCGCTTCCACGGAACGAGGGTGCAACACCTTAGAACCCAGCCGAGCCAGTTCCATCATTTCAATATAAGCAATTTCATCCAGTTTGACGGCTTCATGCACCACCCGAGGGTCAGTTGAAAACACGCCCGTAACATCGGTATAAATATCGCAACAATCCGCTTTCAACGCCCCAGCAATCGCTACGGCAGAAGTATCAGACCCACCCCGCCCAAGCGTTGTGGTTTCGTTCAGGCTATTAATGCCTTGAAACCCTGTAATAACAACAATATAGCCTTCATTCAGATAGGTGTGAACGGTCTGCGTTTCAACGGCGGTAATTCTAGCTCTGTTGAATAAATCTTCGGTATGCACGCCCGCTTGTCCGCCAGTTAAGGCAACGGCTTTGAAGCCCATTTCCTGCAAGCATAACGCCAACAACGAAGCCGAAACCATTTCGCCTGTCGCCAGCAACATATCAAAGTCTCTGCCTTGCGGGGCTTTGGTTAGTTCTTTGGCTAAATTCACCAAGCCATCAGTGGTTTTACCCATAGCAGAAACAACAACGACGGTTTGATTTCCCTGCTGGTGGGCAGTGGAAACAATCCCTGCCACATGCCGAATTTTATCCACATCCGCCATGGAAGAGCCACCAAATTTTTGAACGAGAATACCCATCATCACGGTTAAAATCCCTTTTCTCTCATTAACCTGCCAATGCTTTGGCTTGGTTGCACCCATCTACCTGACTAATTTCCAGTAAGGCGGGTTCTGGCACGGCGGAATCTAAGTTAAATAGCATAATGCTATCACCTGTGGGGCGTTCGCCCACTTGTAACGAAGAAATGTTGATATTGTAATTACCCAAGATAGTTGCCACTTTCGCCACCATACCGGGTTTATCTTCATGCGGCACAATCATCATATGCGGGGTGGGGCGTAACGAGGCTTTAAACCCTTCTATTTCCACAATCCGATAAATATTGGCAGACATTAACGTCCCCGAAAGTTTGAACGTCCCCTTGCTGGTTTTCAGCGTAACGCTCAACAAATTAGGAAACGACCCTTGCCCAACAGTTTTCGATTCTTTCACCGAAATACCCAATTCTTTCGCCAATACAGGGGCATTAACGTAATTAACCCCTTCCCGATTCACGGAAAACAAGCCTTTCAACACCGCTAAACTCAACGGGGCTAAATTCGTTTCTTTTTCTACCAAAGTACCTTTGGCGGTAATTTCCACCAATTCCGTGGCACCTTCCGCTACTTGACGCACCAGCTTACCCAATACTTCCGCCAACGGCATATAAGGGCGAACAGGGTCTAACAACGAAGAGCGTAACAACGGCATGTTAATAGCCGAACGAGCCGTACCCGTTTGGAAAAATTCCTGCAACTGCTCCGCTACATCCAACGCTACATTCACTTGAGCTTCTTCCGTAGAAGCCCCCAAATGCGGGGTCAAAACAACTTTATCGGCAATATCTGTAGCCAACAGAGGGTTACTAGCATCAGGCGGTTCTTGCTCAAACACATCCAACGCTGCACCGGCTACAATACCCGCCCTAAGGGCATCTGCCAGTTGGGCTTCGTGGATAATACCACCTCTAGCACAATTGACAAACCGAACGCCTTTTTTGCAAAGCTTCAACGTATTTTCGTTGATTAAATGAGTCGTTTCTTTGGTTTTTGGCACATGCACGGTAATGAAATCCGCCTTCGCCCAAATGCTTTCTAACGGTACAAGGCTTGCCCCGCCATTGGGGGCTAAGGCTTCCACCACACTAGCGGAAACGAAGGGGTCGTAAACAATGACCTTCATACCCAAGGTAATGCAGGCTTTGGCAACCCTTGACCCAATTTTACCCAAGCCAATTAAGCCCAACGTTTTACCGAACAATTCAATACCTGTGAGGTTTTTTCTATCCCACTTGCCTTGCTTCAAAGAAGCATCTCCCCGAGGAATGTGCCGAGCCAACGCAAACAGCAACCCAATGGTGTGTTCCGCTGCCGCAACCGTATTGCCTTCAGGGGAATTGACCACCACAACGCCTTTTTGGTTAGCCGCCGCTAAATCGATATTATCGACCCCAACGCCTGCACGCCCAACAATCTTCAGGTTTTCAGCTACTTCAAACACATCGGCTGAAACGGTGGAAGCACTCCGCACCATCAACGCATCGACGGTTTTTACTTTTTCAAGCAACGCTTGGTGGCTCAAATTGGGTTCATAAATAACGGTACAGCTTTCTTCTAAAATTTCAACAGCAGCAAGATTAATTTGGTCAGTAACAAGAACGGTTGGCATGATGATAAAGGCTTTCAAGAAGAGTTGAGATGGTAAAAACTAAGCAGTAACAAGGGATTTATGTTGTTGTTGCAAATAAATATTGGAGGCTTGTTGGGCAGCAGCAACCGCAGTTCCTAACGTAACGGAAGCACCCAGTTCCAACAAGGCTTGTTCTAAACAAGCCAAAACCATATAAACGTCTCGTTCGTTAATAGCACCTAAATGCCCAATACGGAAGATTTTGCCTTTCAAGGCATTTTGACCATCCGCCACGGTAATGCTGAACCGATTTTTCAAGATTTTGCGAATTACTCCAACATCCAGCCCTTCAGGCGGATACACCGCCGTAACAGCTGGGGAAGCTTGAGCATCGGCTTCTACCAACAACGGCAAGCCAATCGCCTTAACGCCTGCCCGCACCATCGCTTTTAGCTGATGATGCCTGTGGTTCATGGCTTCAAGCCCTTCTTCCAACAGCAAATTCAGTGCTTCATCCAAGGCTAAAATTAAATGAGTAGCAGGGGTATAAGCCGTGGTGAACTGGCTTTGAGCTTTAATATTCCGAGTAAAATTGAAATAAAACCCCGGATTTTTAACTTGTTGATGAGCCGCCAACGCCCGAGGGGCTACCGCCAAAAACGACAACCCAGGTTGCATCATAAAGCCTTTTTGGCTACCGCTAATGGCTAAATCAATGCCCCATTCGTCCATTTTGAACGGGTCGGCGGTTAAGCCTGTAACGGTATCTACAATAGATAATGCCCCGTGTTGGGCGATTACTTTAGCAAGCGCCTGTACGTCATTCAACGCCCCTGTAGAAGTTTCACTATGCACAAAGATAACGGCTTTGATTTGCTTTTGAGCATCCGCCGTTAAGGCTTGCTGTAAGCTTTCTACGGTATTGGCTTGCCCTGCAGGCACGGCTATTTCTTGCACGTTCAGCCCAAGGGTTTTAGCCATATCGCCCCAACGGGCAGAAAACACACCACAACTTAACACTAACAACGTATCGCCCACGTTCAGGGTGTTGGATAAAGCGGCTTCAATCGCCCCTGTCGCACTGGCGGTATACAACAAAACAGGGCTTTGCGTTTGGAACATCTGTTGCAATTTGGGGAATACCCGTTCCAACACCTGCTTAAATTCAGGGGAGCGATGCCCCATGGCAGGACGGCTCATTACTTCCCGAACCGCATCAGGCAAAGGCGTCGGGCCAGGAATCATTAAAAAACTAGGGGTATGGGTTGGCATCATCATTATTCAAGGTGTCCTATCAAAAAAGGGGATAATTAGGAAGTAAAGCGATTCTAGGAAGCTCTGAAAAGGTTTCAGAAGGATGAGATAACGAGGCACGAGGAACGCAATGACGGGCGTTTAGGCTAACTAAATAACCGAATGAGTACCGCAGTAACGAAGTTAGCACGCCTTGTGGAGACTTTTTCAGAGCTTCCTTTATTTTTAGCATACAAATACTAAACCGGGTAAGTGAAAGCTCAAATTTAGCGAAGTGGCTTAACCAAGAAAATGTTAATTTCAGGGTGAGAATGCCCATTGTTGCCTAATTTATCATCAATAAAATAAAACCCAAGCCGTTCAAACAAACTTTTTGAAAATAACCGAGGTGTTACTTCATAGTACATGGCATCATACCCTTGGGCACTGGCTTCAATCAAGGCGGTTTCTAGCAATTTACCACCTAAGCCTTTATTACGGTAGGCAGGCGAACAGTAAAACTTCACTAATTCACAAATGCGTTTACCTTCTTGTTGAGCGTTATAGCCTTTAAGGGGTTCAAACCCGCCACAGCCTGCAATAGCACCCGTAACCGTATCTTCAATAACGTAATATTGGGCATCGGGCGTTTCTTGAATATAGTGAAACATGTGGTGGGTTTCAGGGTCGTTGGCGGGGCATTCTTCAACGTAGTCAAATTCTGCCAATGTACCTGTAATTAGCTGAGCAACGGCTTCCTCATCTTGGGCAACAACGGGGCGTAAAACGCACCCTTCAACAGGCAATACCAAGGGTAACAAACCAGTAGGGGAGGGGTGGGATAAGCTCATCATCATCATAAAAAATAATACCTTGCCGTTTCGGGTGCTAGAAAAAATGCTACTTCTATTATCCCTGCTAAATTTTAAGATGCACGGAGAAAATTTTCAAGCGTTACAGTAGCCTGCCTTAAACACCTGACAGTGTTCTTTAAAAATGCGAAAGGTTATCGCTTCGGGCTGGGGCTTCATGGGGGGTGCCATTTGGGCACCCCCCAAACCCCCCGCAAATTCAAGGGGGCTCCACGCCCCCTTGAAAAACCCCTCTCAAGAGTTGATTGGTTTACACGCACGTTGAAAATAGGCTTGGGCGGAAGCTAGAAGCTCCCTAATTGCCCTGCTTCGCTTCGCTCGCACCAGCCTGTCTCCAACTGCATATGATTTGAAACTAAAAAAGTTAATAAAATCTAGCAAAATTGAGCGGTTAGCTTTTTTGTCGGACATTACAGCATCCCCCATAAAACACGATAGCTTTTGCTTAACCTATTTATCTGCTAAAATAGAGAAACTTCGTTATAAAAAATAGCCTCAGCAATGAAATGGTTCCCCCCCCCCATGCAAACCCTTCAAGCCAAACTGTTCAGCCTGCTACTGGTGCTAACTAGCCTGTTAGCTTCTAATGCCTTTGCAGAACCCCTGCCTACTGCAACAAACACCCCCACCCTCAAACACAATCAGCTAGGTTACCACCCCAATGCCGAAAAATTATTGTGGGTAGATGGCGTTACACCCACCCCGCTTGAACCTACCAAATTCGTCATTCGTAACCCGCAAAAGAAGAATGCTTTATTTGCCCCTGAAGGCATGAAAGTAGGGCATACTTACGGCGAACTACTGAACCCTTCACTCATTTTGTTGGATGCTTCCACAATCAAGAAAGAAGGCGTGTTTGATGTATTCCCTTATGGTGGCTATTGGAAACCACTGCCTAATACACCCAAATTTTCGTTAAGGGTCAATAACGGCTTATTCTTCAACCAAATAGCCCCCAGCACCCGAACATTCTTCTATAATCGGGCAGGGCAATTTCTAGGCGATGCCACTTCAGGCTTGCTACTTGAAGCAGGACATACCCAACCCCAAAGCCTACAAGGGGGCTGGTACGAAGGGGCTAATTATCATCAACACATCGTTTCAACAGCTTGGGCAAGCACCCAACTACTTAATACCTACCTCGTACTCGGTGAACGTGAAGGATGGGGCGTCAAACTAGCTTACCCTTCCAGCGAACCCAAAACCACCGAACTGCCTGATTTACTGCACGAAGCACAAATTGGGCTTCGGTGGATTTTAAAACTACAACAAGCCGATGGCTCCTTCTTAAGCGGTGCTTACAGCCAAAACGACGTTGCCCCAACCCTCAAACCCGCTAGCGATAAAAGCCTTCGCTTAGCTTTGCCTACATCCCCCTTTGCTACGGCTATTGGTATTGCCACCTTAGCAAGGGCCGCCCAAGCCTACAAAGAAACAGACCCCAGCTTCGCCGTTTCTTGCTTACTAGCCGCCAAAAAAGGGATGGAGCATCTGCCCACGCAACTAAAAAAAGCCAGCGTTCCAACGGTTCGATTTAGTGAACCGCTAGCAGGCACCAGTAACGAAGCGACTGCCACCTTGCATGAAGCCTATTGGAGCCAAGCTCCCAATTCTCTACTGCCAGCTCTCTATTGGGCTTACAGTGCCTTAGCGGAAGCCACGGGCGATGAAACCCTAAAGCAAACCGCTTTAGGGTTAGTACCCAAACTACAATTATCCGTTGCTTCATGGGAGAACCCCGTTCCCTTGGTGGTTAGTTACTA
>JAPLIO010000012.1 GCA_026389055.1 Candidatus Melainabacteria bacterium
CTCAAGGGTATGCTCAAGCTCCTCAAACGCCTCAATACCAACAAGCTCCTCAGTTTGGGTATGCCCAGCCTAACCAACAACCTCAGTATTTTGCTCCTCAAGCTTCGCAACCTAGCTACACCCCTCAAGGGTTTTCTCGGTTGAGCCAAAACGGTATTACCAACAATGCTCAAGCCCGTAATAATTATGATTTATCGCAAACTAACACAGGCAACGGCACCAACCGTTTAGATGTTGCTTCAGGTGCAGGTAAGTTGTTTCAAACAGGCGGTTTTTCTAACATCGTCAACAACCAAGGGTCTGGTTCTTTAGATGCCCTTCAAGAAAAAAGCACCTGGGCTATTGCTAATAGCGTTAATAATGGTTCCTTCAAAATTTTACAAAGAGAAACCTACGGTTCATTCGCCAACGTTAGAGGTGGCGGTGAAGTAACCCAAGATAAATTCGGGTACGGCACAACTTGGGTTGGTCAAGGTTCTGGTGCAACCGTTAACCAATCCAATGGCTACAACGCTACTGTTTATAGTACAGGTGCTGGTGTAACCGTCAACCAAAACAATGTAGATTACGGCACGTTTGTGCAAAACCAAGGTGGTGGTACCTTTAATCAAAACGCTGGCTACCGTAACTTAGGCTATGTAACAGATGCTGGTGGTACTTATAACCAAACTGGTCAAGTTCAACCCTAAATCAACAAGGCGGTAATTGGGCTACAGCCGTACAACATGGTGGTGGGTCTAAAATTTACCAAGGTAACACGTTGAATGATGGCTACATCATTGGTGGTAGTTCCACCATTGACCAAGGTAGTGCAACCGCTTACCGCAACCGTTTAGTGAATACAGGTAATACTAAATTCAGCCAAAACGCTGTTGCAGATAACATTATTTGGAACAACGGTGGTGGTATTGATGGTTCCCAAGTAAGCCAAAGTGGTACCAACTGGGCGGTGTTATAAACCCCAGCTTTAATTTTTCAACATCCCCCCCCTCTCGATTGGATAAAATCGAGAGGGGGGCTTTGTTATTCTGATGATTTTTTGAAGTCTACTTGTTCTGGTAGTAACCCAGTTATTTTTTGTAATTGAGATTTTAACAGGGGCAATTCTTTAATAATAATGGGTAAAATCACTTTCCAGTTCACGCCATGATATTCATGGATGAGCCGATTTCTTAAGCTAATAACTCTTGCCCAAGGAATTTCAGGCACTAAAGCATGAACTTCTTTGGTTAATTGATTGGCAGCTTCACCCAATACCTCTAAATTACGAATAATCGCATCTTTATGAAGCCGAGACGCTAAAATTTCATCTTCATCCATCCCTTTTGTGGCATTTTCTATGGCTTCAATACAATCCAACATATCATCTACCAATAATGCGGTGTATCGTCTAGACATAAACCACCTCGTCAACAATATAGTGCCATGCTTTGGGTTTAATTTGGCTTCGTTCAATTAAATCCACTTTTGAACCCAGCAAGGTTTCCAATTCTGCAATTAAATCGAAAAACTCCCACCCCATCGGCAAACCTAGCTCTACTAATAAGTCAATATCGCTTGTTTCGGTTTGTTCGTTACGGGCAACACTCCCAAACAAAGCCAAGCTTTTTAACTGCCAGCGTTGCATCAGGTCTAATTTATGGTTGCCTAAAATGGCAATAACTTCACTGCGTGTTTTCATGGTTCAAGATGCTCATGTTGTTTACTAGCGGATGTTTCTAGTATATCATTCTTTTTCGCTAACCGAAACAACAGGGTGGGGGCGGTTTTTTCTTGTCGGCTATTCCACGGGTTTTTAACCATTTCATGGGCAGAAAGAAACAGCCCCCGCTTCGCCCTAGTAATACCCACATACAGTAACCGAGCTTCCTCTTCTAACACCAACCGTTTTTGCCCTACGCAAGCGGCATCAAACATGGCTTCTTCGTAGGTAAACCCTTCATGCAATTGTTTTTCTAATAACCCCAACCGCACCGCAATTTGTTCGGGTTCTTTCAACCGAACTTGAGCCAGTTCTTCAGAAAATTCTCGTTGGGTTAAAAACGGCAAAAAGACAAAATCAAATTCCGCCCCCTTGCTTTTATGAAGGGTCATTACCTGCACCGCCGTGGTTTCGGGCGAAACAGCATCGGTTTCAGCTTCTTCAGGCAGCGTGCCACCTTTCAACAACCCAAGTGCTTCTTCCGTAAACACCTTGAGCGATTTCGCACTGTTACCCGCTTGGGCAAAATACCGCAATACCACTTCCAGCGGGGCTAGGCTTTCAAACGCCATGGCACCGCCCACCCCAGTAGGCGAGCTGGTTTGTTGCCAAGCCCCATCTGCCATGCCATAGTGGGTTAACGCCCTATTAGCTTGCAACGCCACCAAATACCCGTTGGATCTATCCACCACACCCGTAAACAGATGCTCGGTCATGCGTAAAATGAGCGTTGAAAGCTGAGACCCGCCCACTTCTCGGTTAAAATCATGGAAATCATAATACCATTGCGTCAAAAATGGTAGCTCTTCAGGCAATTCATCCACAGGCAAGGCAAAGAGGGGGGTGGCTTCCAAAAATGCTTCGATTGTTTCAATCGTCTCTTCGTCGTGGTCTGCCACGCACGCTAGTTCAGCCGTTCTAAATGCCCGATAGGTAGCTAACCGATGTTTCGCTTCCGAAGGGTTGTTCAACACCTGTAAATATGCCTGTACTACTTCAAACACGGGCGAAACCGTCATTTTTTCGGCTTGCGTTAGCGTGAGGATTTCTCGTTCTTGCAAGTATTGTGCCACCTGCAACGCCCCATTGTT
>JAPLIO010000058.1 GCA_026389055.1 Candidatus Melainabacteria bacterium
AAGTTATGAGTCAAAAATTCTTTGATGGACAAGAACCAATGATAAAAGCCCAATCTGAAAATATATTCTCACGTCTTACCAATTTTTTAAAAAGGAGTAAAAAACCATTAAGTAAGGAGTAAAAAACCATTAAGTAAAGAAGAATTGTTACTAAATTCTGAAATGGCTTTTACTGCTACTGTGAATGAATTGGGCGAAGAAGCACGAAATTTAATTACTAACGGAGATCACCCTAAACAGTTACAAGCTTGGATAGAAGATGAAATAGAAAATCCAAGATGGGTTATTGACATAGAGTCTACTATTAGGAAGTATGGAAAACTTATAGACGATTCTTATGATGCAGGATTTCATAACGAGGATCAGAACGATGCTTTATTTAAACATTTACAAGACTTACATGAAAAAATAATCTCGGTAAGAAATTTTAAAATACAATAAATAAGCAAACCACCCCATAAGGAGTAAAAAATCATGATGTTAACTTTTTCTGTCGTACCACAAACCCTCTTGGTTAAAGGGTTTCAGCCAACGGTGAACCAAACCGAAAAACCCAGCCCACAGACACCCACGCCCATAAACCACCCTCTAACCGCCGATACGTTTACCCCCTCTGCCGTAAAATCAAGGGCTGGAGGAGAGTTGCAAGAACAAGCCTTAGAAGCGTTTAAACAGGCGTTTGAAAAAGCAGGTTTTCCCGAACATATAAAGAGCGAGACCCATTCTGCTAGACAAGATATTGCAAATTTTGTGTACGGCAAACCTATCGATGGAGATCTTCTTGAGTGGATAGATCATTTAAAGAATATACCTAATATATCTGAAAAATTAAAATCAGCGGTACTAGAGTTAGAAGAAGCTTTATTATACCAATTCAAAGATTAAATAGCGTAAATTTTTTCTGTGTAGGGGTGCGATTTACTAGCCCTACGGTCTCTGCAGGGCAACGCATCCGTTTCGGGATTGTGGAGCGGACGTGATGAATCACGCCCCTACAAAAACACACTATTCAAACTTTGAATTGGTATTAGAGTTAAATTCGAAATAGAAACTGATTTTTAGAGAAACCGTCATCCCCTAGGGTAGGGTGTTTAGACTCATCACCAAACGGAAGAGCGAGTGGTGAGGTAAGCATAATTGATAGCCGTTGCATTCACCCGAGATTGATACTGCTTCCAAGGTTTACCCCCCGTAATAACACCCTTATCCCAAACCGCATACCGCAAACAATCCACCACATCCTCAAACGGATGCTCCTCCAACGGTATCTCCATCGGAGACCCATCCGAATGTTCCCGAAACCGATAAGCCCCCGCAAGGGCATTACACAACTGCGGGCAGTAAGTAGGGTTCACCAACAAAGCAGGCGTACCAATCGGGTCTGTTAGCTCATCATTCCGCCATTCTATCAGCAAATGCCGAATTTTCTCCAACCCTTCCCGAACAGGAGCCCTGACTGGTGTAGGGTTAATACCCAATTTCCTCAACAATTCCACCGAGCTATATTCCAACAAATTCTGATGCTGATTACCCGCAGGATCACACAAATCAAACACATCGCCCGTATTGGCAAATTCCGTTGCCGTAATCTGCAAAATACGCTCGGCAAAGGGGCGTAACACCTCCTGATGCCCCACCTCTTCCCGCAACACCAGCAACCGTCCCATTAAATCCATCTGGCAAAACAACACCGCTGGGCAATGGTAGCCAAAATCCCACACTCGGAACAATTTAAGCCCCTGCACTGGCTTTAACCCCACCTGCTGATGCACCGCCTTAAATTCAGGAAACACCCTGTTCTTCACCGAAGCCTGATAATTAATATCCAGCTCTCGGGCAATCATATCTTCCGTCATTCGCCTACACTGCTGTTCATACCACGCTTGGGTTTTAAACGGGTGCAAGCTCCAATGCAGCGTCAGCAAAGGCAGCCCGCCCGATTGCCGTAACTTCGCAAAGCAATTATTCAGCCCATTAGGCGTAGAAAGCAACAACCTGCAAGGGGAAGAAAAGCCCGCCGCCATAAAGCTACTTTCCGCCTGTTGCCAAAACGCAAATTCATCCATTAAAATAGCCCGATACCGCCCCCCACGGGCAAATTGTTCCGTGCAAGCTTCGCCCGTAATGGCGTTGCCATTAGCAGGGTTCAGCAACCGAGCCGTGAGGCTATGCTTTTTTTCCACAAAGCCCGAAGGCAATAACCATTCAGGCTGTACCTGTAAGTTGTACCGAATCTTCCCGAAAACAGACGATAAATCGCCCAGTTGGTCAACCAAAGCTAGTTTTCGAGAGCCAATCAAAAACGAACTGCCCGCCTTAAACTGCCAATACCACTGAAAAACGAGGGCTATCAGCCAACTTAAGCCCATGTCTCGAGATTTTTCAATGATGAGGTCTTCGCCCGTTTCAATGGCGTGGACAATTCGGCAAACCGCCTCTTCTTGGAAGGGGAAGAGGATGAAGGGGCGATCAGGGTGTTGGAGGTCGGCGGTGATGCGAGGATCGTAGGTGTGGGTGAAGTACTTGAACCAAAAGAGGATGTTTTCCGAACAGAGGCGGGTGATTTTATCAATGAGCGTTGGGGTGCTTTTTACCGCCAATGCTAGCTTGTAGCGATGTTGTTGCGTGGTTTTGATGTAAGCCTGCCAGTGGGCGTTGGTGGGGGTGGCATCGGGGAATCGGCAGGTGGCGGTGGCGGGGTTTTGCAGGGCTGGGCAGGTTTGAGGGGTAAAGGTAGAAACATCATTTCCGTTGAGTGGGGTTTTCATGGTGGGGCATTTCCTATAGCGTTGTGTGGGGGGGGGGTGAGAGATGTGTGGATTTTCCCTCACCCCAACCCTCTC
>JAPLIO010000249.1 GCA_026389055.1 Candidatus Melainabacteria bacterium
AACGTTAGCACTAGCAAACCTAGCCAAACTACGGTGGCTTTTTTCGCCCCCCATAGAAAAGAATAGGTTTCTACGCCCTGTTCTTCGGCTTCTTCGGCTCTAATTTTACGCCCAATTTCAATAACCAAGCCATTCAAAAACGTTACTAGTAGAAAGAAGAGTAGCCCTTCGGGAGCTTTGGCTCCTGCGTTAATCCAATCCAGCCCTGTGGTGTAAAAATCAATCACAGGCATTACCGCCATGTGCGAAAGCATGTACACAATAGGGTGCGATTTCAACCACTTTGAAACGAAAAATTCTTTGGTCATAACAGCAATAAAGCCTAGCCCTATGCCATATGCCCACAACATTTTTGGCAGAACGAACCAGTTAATAGCCACTTGCAACAACACAACGCCTACCGCCAACCAGCCCAATTCTTTCAGCTGAACCAACCCACGGGGTACGGGGCGATACGGGCGAAAAGCAGCATCTTCTTTGGCATCTTTAAATTCGTCCAACAACCGAAGCAACAGAAAAAACCCAAAGGAGGTCATCGCTCCCACGGCAAAATCTGGCGAAGTAACAAAATCCGTCTGCCCACGACAAATTCGGCAATAGGCAATGGCGGAAAACGTAAAGGTTACAATCATCAACCCATGCTGAAATACGGGGAAACGTTCGGCTTGGTAAATCCAAAGCCTAGCCAGAAAGGGTTTATCGGCTTCTAACACAGTGGGTTGCAAGGGATTCGTTTCACGCATTATTTGCTTTTCTTTCTACCATACAGTTTATGAGCCTTGGCAAAATCGCCAGCGGCAATTGCCCCAATAATGGAAAGTTCTCCGCATAAAACGGCTGCGGCACAAATTTCTGCAAATTTTTTGGCTTTCCCCGCCCCGTAACAATCCATTAAACTTAAGCATTCCTGTTGGGTGGGCAACCCTGTACCCCCACCGACTGTCCCCACAATCAAGTTGGGCAGGGTAACGCTAATATATAAATCTTCACCACCATTCACCAAATCAAACCGAGTAATGCCCACCGAAGCTTCTGAAATGGTAGCAACATCTTGCCCGCAAGCCAGAAAAATACCTGCCAACCCATTGGCGAAATGCCCATTGACCCCAATAGACCCGCTTTGAATACCATTCACAATGGCTGTTTCCCAATAATCCATCATGGCTTCGGGGGAAATTCGCAGGTATTTTTGAACCATCGCTCGGGGAAGGGTTACTTCCGCCATCACCTTTTTGCCTCGAACAGACATAAACGAAATAGCAGAGGCTTTTTTATCGCCCGATAGATTGCCTTCAATGTACCACTGGCGGGGCTTAACAGGGCAATGTTCAGCAATATATTGGCATACCGCATAGGTGCAGATTGTAACCATATTCTGCCCCGAAGCATCGCCCGTGGTGTATTCAAAAATCAGCGTTATTTGATTACCTAAAATATTGCTTTGAATATCTTCTAACTTACCATGGGCGGTATGTTGGCTGGCAATGCCCTTAAACACATTCAAGTGTTCCATCACCCAAACAAAAAACTGGCTCACTTCCAAAAAATTTTCAAAAATAAAGCTGGGGGTACGTTGTACCCCTTCCGTTAAGCAAATGCTTCTAACTCCACCCGCTACCGAAGCTATTTTCGCCCCCCTATTGTAAGAAGCAATTAACGCCCCTTCCGAAGTGGCTAGGGGGATATAAAAATCGCCATTGGCTTCCGTACCAAGAATACGCAAAGGCCCCACTAACCCTGTAGGCACTTGGGTCATGCCAATATAATTTTCAATATTACCCCGCAATGTTTCAGGGCTTTCAGGAGGGTTTACGCCCGTTAAGTAGCCAATATCTGTCCCAATGGTTTCTGCCACAAACGCCCGTCTTCTTTGGTAAGCGGCATCGCTCCAATTAGCCCCTCCAGGAATGGATGGCGGGAGTGGTTTTTGTTCAGGGCTAACCGATGCCATTGCCTGTAGCCAATGGCTTAATTGATGAGTATTGAGTTTGTTGGCTAATGTTTTTTGGGCTTTATCGCTGGCAGTAGGCATACTAAGATACCCTCCATCTTTGTTTTTTTAAAGATTAAGGGTATTATAGCAATAATTTTTAGTATTTGAGGTTACGGAAAAAGAGTGGTTGGTTTGGGGTAAAATAGACGTATCGTTATGATTCGTTCACAACTAGGATACCTCCCCCATGACTACTTTCGCTGACATCCAAATTCAACAAGCCACCCCCACAAACAAATTCC
>JAPLIO010000011.1 GCA_026389055.1 Candidatus Melainabacteria bacterium
ATTGAGATAAATTATTAAACCTGCTTTAGTACGTTTTAAGGAATAAAAGGTTCCCCACGGCAATTCAGAGGCACTACCATTTTTAACGTTTTTTGAAATAATTATTTCATTTGTTAAGGTAATAATTACATTAGAACCAGTATGTTTAAGGGATTCATTAGCCTGTGTAACTGACATCAAGAAAAATAGAAGCGGAAAACCTAACCAAAAAATAATGCTCACAATTTCAAACTGTATCCAAAATAGATTATTTTCTAATCTTTGCCATAACAAAAGACCACCGAAAGAAAAAAGAAAAAAGAATACACTTAGTTTATATAAAGGCTTATTAAGTTCAAATACCATAGACTTGATAACAGGCTTTGTATAATTGATTTCAATCTCAAAATGAGGGTCTTCAGTTGTCATCATCATGGTGTGATTCCTTTCAAGGTAGTATCCAAGTTCAAAAGGGGTTCAAGGGGCGTAGCCCCTTAGCAACAATAGGGAGGAGAAGCGTTTGAGAAGAGGAGGGAACGGACTCTTCTCACTGTTGAAAGCCCTGCTTTCAACCAGCTACTATTGCCGTAGGTTGACGGCTTGACGGAAAAGTTCATCGGAATACTTAATCACCCGATAATTAGAAAGCACACCCGCATTCAACCGCATCACGCTTTCAATTTGGTCATACAAATCTACATTACTACTTTCCAATTTGCCTTGAGCCAACTTACTTTGCGTACTAAAAACCGCCTCGCCGCTAGCTTCAGTCGGCATAAATTTGTTATCGCCTACAGATTTCAAGCCTTCAGGGTTAGTAAACGAAAGCAACTGAATTTTGCCCACTTCCACCTTCGCCCCTTCCTTCTTGGGTTGAATTTGCACGCTACCATCGGGCGATAAAATCAATCTGCCAAAATCAGGCGGGATTTTAATACCAGGGGCTAACAAATCGCCCTGAGCAGTGGAAATGTAGCCGTCTTTCCCAATTGAAAACCGCCCATCCCGAGTGTACGCCATTGTGCCATCTGGCTGGGTTACAGGGAAGTAAGCGTTGGGGGTTTCAATGGCAATATCAAATTCCCGCCGAGTAATCAGGGCATTCGCAGGGGTGGTATCTTTGCGGGTAACGCCACGCACGCCGTTATCT
Organism: Candidatus Melainabacteria bacterium; assembly: GCA_026389055.1. Lineage (GTDB taxonomy): Bacteria > Cyanobacteriota > Vampirovibrionia > Vampirovibrionales > JAJTHC01 > JACEUU01. Next base: position 1,130 of record JAPLIO010000011.1, read on the forward strand.
TGCCCTAGGTAAAGGTCGAAGCGTTCTGCTTTGTAGCCTGTGGTGGCGTAGTTTGCCACGTTTTTAGCCACTTTTTCCAGCATTTGCATGTGCATTTGCCCATTATAAGTTGCCTGTTGAATAATGCCTTGAATCATACCCATAATGGTTTAAATATCCTTTTTTCTTTTTGTAGGGGTGCGATTTATCGCATCCGTTTGGGCTGTGGGGCGGGCGGGATAAATCACGCCCCTACGTAGTATTACTGGGCTTTGCCGAGTTCCTGAATCATGCGGGAAAGGGAATCGCTTTGAATAAGGAAAAACTGGCGGTTGGCTTCAAATTCCCGACGAATGGGAACAAGAGCCGTAAATTCTTTGGCTAACATCACGTTAGAATCTTCCAAGTAGCCTTGGGCTACTTTCGGTTTTTCCAGCTTGCTACCATCCACCTGCACCACGGAAAGCTTCCCCACCGCCTTGGCTTCGCCCGCCAACGGGTTAATATAGCTGATAGACCCATCGGTATCAATTTTGACTTGCTTCTCAAAATTGGTGGGTACGGTGTTGAATTTAATTTTCGTGCCATTGGCATCTAAAAAATACCCGCCCGAGGTGGCAAGGGTGAGATAGCCTTCTTTATTAACAATCGTTCGTCCGTCTCTGGTGAGTTTAACCGCACCCGTTTTGGCATCTTGCACTTGGAAGAAACCCGCTTCCGTCAAGGCTAAATCGGTATGAATACCCGTTTGGCGGATACGCCCGACTTCCGTATTGGTGTATTCGTCAATACTTTGCACGCCCAAATGTTCCACAAACTTACGGCGTAACGCTTCTTTACCTTGATACCCAGGGATGCCGAAATTCGAGATGTTTTGGGAATGAATTTCCATGGCTCGCATATTGCCCGCCATGCTTCGGGTGGTGGCGTACATGCCATCTGCTGCTGAAGCCCCTGTTTGGGCGGTTGCATTGAGTGGCCAGTGGTTAAGGTGCATCATCATCATGATTAAATCTACTTTTTTAACGTTATAAATAGGGTTGAACGAGTATCTAAGGTATCGGTAAAACGGCTTTCAGAACAAAGCCCCCTCCCACAAGTGAAGGAGGAACAGGGATAGAGAGCATGAGCTTGAACCAATAGACCTCTTGCATGACTCAATATCTGGGGCATCTACGTTGTCATTTGCGGTATTTTCCGCCACTGGCGGAATGATTCCAGAGGAATCAACGAATTCTTATGTACCTCTATGTACACGTCAAATTCTGCGTTCTTGGTTGCTAAAGCAACCTGTTTGCAAGGCAAACAACATTCCTAGTATCTGCACCCACCTCTCGAGTCATGCAAGAGGTCTAATCAACTTCATCTCAAAAAAAGACTTTTAGCACGACTTGGATATGTTTTAGGTTTTAACTATAATAAGAGGTACTATCGTACAAACAGCTTTTCAAATCGCTCTTTCATGGAGAACCGCTCAATATGCCCTACGCTTCTGCCAACGTAAATATCGCCAAACCCGCATGGTTAGTACTTGAAAGCGGACACACCTTCCAAGGTACCAGCATTGGGTGCGAAGGCACTACCTTCGGGGAATTGGTGTTTAACACCGCCATGACAGGCTACCAAGAAATCCTCACAGACCCCAGCTACAAAGGGCAAGTGGTGCTGATGACATACCCAGAAATTGGCAATTACGGCGTAAACACCGAAGATTTTGAATCAACCCAACTGCACGCCGCAGGGTTTATCGTTCGGCGGTTAAGTCCCAGCACCAGTTCCTGCAGAGCAGGGGGGAGCCTTTCCGCATGGTTAAAACAAACCAAAATTGTGGGCATTGAAGGCGTTGATACCCGAGCCATCACTCGCTTAGTGCGTTCACAAGGGGCGTTAAAATGCGGTATCACAACCGATGAAACCTTGCTACCCACCTTTGTGGCAACCATCAACGCACAGCCCAGCTTAGACGACCAACCGTTGGTTGAAACGGTTACAACCACGCATCGGTATAAATTTGAAGCAGAACAGGTGGTTACAGCACCCGAAAAACCGAGGCTGGAAAAATTAGTTGCCCTAGATTTTGGCATGAAAACCAATATTCTACGGTGTTTAGCCCCTTTAGTGGAAGAATTGATTGTGCTACCTGCCTTTACCAGTTTTGAAGCCATTATCGCTGAAAACCCCGATGCGGTCTTTCTTTCAAACGGCCCAGGGGATCCTCGTTCTTTGCCCAGCGTCATTAGCACCGTTCAGCAATTATTAGCCCATAATATGCCCACGTTTGGTATTTGTTTGGGGCATCAACTATTAGCGTTGGCAATGGGCTTACCCGTGGAAAAAATGCCATTTGGGCATCACGGTGGGAATCATCCAGTGAAAGATGTGGAGCTAAACACCATTTGTATTACATCGCAAAACCACGGTTATTGCGTGCAATACCCCGATGCTACTGCCGCGTTATTTCAAGATGTAACCATTACCCACATCAACTTGAACGACCAAACCATTGAAGGCATTCGGCATAACCGCTTGCCTGCTTTTTCCGTGCAGTTTCACCCCGAAGCCGCCCCTGGCCCGCATGATTCCGTTTATTTGTTTGACCGCTTTCTACAACATTGCCAGCAGGTAAATACCACCGTAAAAAAGCCCCAAGCCCCTAAGCTAGTGGGCTGTTGAGGGTGGGAAAATCAGTGGTTACTACGCCTCAATTAGGGCATTGTGTTTATTATGTGCAAAACGTAGATGTTGCGGTGGCGTTTTTCTGCGATGTATTTGAATTTGCCATACAGGCTACAGGTATGGAAGGGCAATATGTGGAACTTAAAACCAGTGCGGGCGGGGTTTTGGCTTTTGCTCATACCGCCATTATGCCTGATTTTTTGCAACAGCCAACCCCTCCTGTAGCGATAGAAGAAACGAGTGCCTTGGGGTTGGGTAATGGCGGTCAGCTTTCGTTGCAAGTGCCGTTGCCTGTTGAAGCGTGGGTGGAAAAAGCCGTGAAAGCTGGGGCTACCTTATTAGCTGATGTAGCCTTGCAGCCTTGGGGGCATAACGTGGCGTTTATTCGCACACCGTTTAATTTAATTTTAGAACTATCTGATGGGGGTGTTGGTTAATTGAACCGAACGTCGAATTTTTACGGATTCATGTGGGGAAGGACGAATTTTTCAAAGATGCTTCCCAGCGTTTGATGATGCAATTTGGCTTCTTTATGCAGAAATTCAATGACTTGTTCATTCAACCGAATTGAAACCACCTTGCCGGGGTTGCCCACTTTTCGCCCTCGTTTTTTGGTTGGGGTAAACCGCCCTTGTAAATGAAGCTCATAAGCATCTTCTAGCATGGAATAAAACATTGCAAAGGCTTCTTCTTTTGTTTCTTCTACACCAGCCACATTGGTACAAAGCGGGGAAGTTACCACAAAAGATTGATCTTCATCACTCCAATGGCAAGTTGTAGCCGCTTTAATTGCACGAATATCCATTGTATTAAATTCCTTTCGCTTTTAGATGTTCTTTAAAAAGATGAATGTAATACGGTTTTACATACCGTTTTGTGCCAGAAGTATGATGAACAGCAAACACCATAACGGTTTCGTTATTTTCATCGACGATTGAATGGTGTTTAGCTGTTGGTTCAATTCGCCAGCCTGCTTTGGTTACTTCCTTCTTAAATTGACTGTAATCCATTGGTTTGAAAATTTTGGCTAGCATATAGAGGCCTTCATTTTTAGTTGATACCGTTTAACTTTAACGCTTTTTGAGGGTTTTGTCAATAATTTAAATTACAGTAATTTAAATTATTGAGTGCCTCTCTCTCCTCTGTTTGTTGATAAGCAGTGTAGATTTTCAAAGCGATAGCCGAAAAATTAATATCTTCGTTGCTTACCAATAGAAAAAACCAGTATGCCTAATCCAACCTTCCAACCCACCATCGGGTACGCCACAATCCACCAAACATCACTCAAAAACCGCCTTGCTACCGATAATTTTTCGGTAGAAGCGGATATGTTGGGCGTGTTTGAAGACCAAACCGCCCTACCCACCGTGCTTTTCGGGTTAGAAACAGAGTTGCCCGAAAGCCTAACCCCCCTCATGCAAAACGTGGAACTCAAAGCCCGCTACCAACGCCAACGGCTAGATGCTACGCTAAACGCCTTAAAAACCGCCTGCCACTTCATTGCAGCAGCCCTCCCCTTGGTGCCTGAAACGCAAGTGCCCTATAGTCATCAAGTGCTAGCAGGCTTAAAAAACAGGCTAAACCAAGTAGAAGCTCTCAGCCAGCAAACCAACAATCAACTGGCGAAAACCGTGGGCATTCAATCCGCTATTAAACTAGTTTTTCACGTTCAACAATTACTTCAATCCGCAAGAAGCACTGTGCAGGGGGCTTTCGCTTTGATGAAACGCCCTACGACAGCTCATCAAACTACGTTGAACCAACTCAAGGGAATCGGGTTATTGGTGCCTTATTTAAGCAGGCTACCCCATGCACAAGCTAGCTTAGAAGCAGGCGTGTGGGTGGAAGTGTTTAAAAGCGTCCGCCAACGGCACCAACAAACCATTACGCAACAAAAAACGACTGCTATCTAAGCGACGGTTGAAAGCGGTTGGGGCGGGTTAGCTAAAGCTGGCACGAACAATCGGCTAAACTGTTCATTTGCAGAGGCACCAAGCTTACAAGCTCCTTGATCTAACAAATAAAAAACGGGGCTACCTTCCAATAAACTTGCCTTCACCACAGGGGCTTTACCATAGTCATGCCCAAAGGCAATGTTTTTAACGGCGTTAGCGTTGTAGAATGGGAAGCCCTCATCTTGAGGCAAGGCAATTTTAACAAAATCTCGTCTAGCATCACCATACCAAATATCAGAATAAAACCACTTTAATTGGTCTTTAATACTTTGGTTATCGCCTTTTAACCATTTATCAGCCACGCAGGCTTTAAACTGTTTATTCAACGTGTCAACGGCTTCTTTATAAGCCTGTTTATCGCCACTTTCAAGCTGATTAAACACGTTATCTCGCAACCTATCATCAGCAATATAAGCCGCTAAAATTTGATGCACTTTTTCAGGCTTAAACGCCTGATGCAACGAAAGTGTTTCCGTTTGCTCATCATAGTGCAGTAATTCTAACTGTTTGAAGTGGTTTTCATACAGGGTTTTTAACTGGTTCAAATCTACGGCTTTATTCGGGATGTTGGCGTTGGCTAATTTAAATGCCCGCAAAGCTGACTCTGTTTGTCCGTCTCCTTGTATTTCGATCTGGATATTAGGGTAATAGAAAGCTCGTTGATAAGTTTCAATAGCCGCTAAATCATGGTTTGAAAAAACGCGGCTTTTAATTTTATCCTTGCAGTGGTCTAACAATAGCAGGGTTAAAATATCGTTTTGTCCACGGTCTCCCACAATATCGCCTATGAGGTGAATACCTCGTCCATCATCCACCACCTCTATTTGGCTGAGTGCTGTTTTAAACTGATGTACCAACCCATTGATTGTTTCTAAATTGGCGTTGGACGCATAAGCCGTTTCTAGTTCTTGATGAATGCTAATAAACTTTTGGGCGGTGGCTTCTGGCATCTGAATCATTTCCGCCATGGCTAAGTGTTGTAGGGCTTTTTCCCATGCTCCGTGTAAATCCCCTAAGTAAATGTTATCAGCCGTTTTTAGTTGGTCTACCGCTTGCAGATACCCCACGGCAGGCGGGGTGGGGTTTCGGCTAAAGAAATTAGAGAGAGATTCCCAAAGGCTGGTTTTGGCTTTTACTTCTACCGCCTTTGAAGGGGTTAGCAGATTGATTTGGTAGGGTAAAAAATCGGTAGCTTCGGCAAATACACGGTGCATTGCTTGTAAAGTGGTTTGGTTTTTACTGGTAACTTTTGAGGCTTCGGCTGGCTTTTTAAGGTGATTGATTAACGCCACTGTGCCAAAAGTAACCACTGTTAAGCCACCGATGCCTAGTAGTGTGGCTAGCCAAGGAAACGGCTTGTTTTTGTTGTTGGTAGGGTGGGTTGATGCAGTAGGTGTTGGTGGCGTTGGGTTGTTTATGGGGGTAACATCATTAGTAGGGTTATTATTATTACCCTTGGTACTGGCTGGCAAGCCGTAGGGTAAGGGTAACGGTTGGTAGGGTTGATTGATGGGGTATGCCATGGGTTTATTATCTTGCTTTGATTTGATTAAACTACAGTAGCATTAAACCCGAGGCGTGCTAAAAAAATGCTACATCCGCCTGTTAAACCAATTCAAAGATTGAATAGCGTGTTCTTTCATCGATTGTCGTTCCTGGCTTTAGCTGGCTGGTTTGTCAGGAGGTGCCTGTTTGGGCACCCCCCGACACGCTTTTTAATTTTTTTGGACAAATTCAGGGGCAAGCCCCTCGGAAAGACCGCCCTAAACGCCACCCCCCTATAC